>JABSQC010000066.1 GCA_013214845.1 Mycoplasmataceae bacterium | reverse complement strand
GAGATTATTTACATTGATGATAGAACAGTTCCTTAAATGATGCTTTAAATGGTCAATTAGATTTCGAGTGATGAATTACTAGACAATCTGTAAATAAAATAAACAATCTGTAATAGATAGACAATCTGATTCTTTAAATCTTCTTTATGCATTTGTTAACTCAATGAGAAAAAATTACTTTGACAAAATTTATATAGTTGACTCATCTTTAAGATCTATACTTTCAACTTATATTGGAATATCTAATAGATTGGAGAATAAGCTTGAATTTACAACTATCATAGATGGATATGTCTCAGAATTAAATTCTGATTATAAGGAAAATAACAATGCAAGACATTGAAAAAGGTGACTAAAATGAAAATAAAAGAAGAGATTTCAAATTACTATAAGATATTAAGACAGAAAAGTGATTTTCCAATGCTTCACAGAATATTTAGATATACTTCTTTTGACATTGATGCATATTTTAGATCTTTTTATGAACCTTACATTTCATCATCATCAACATGTAAATCATTAGTTAGAAAGTTTGACAAAGATAGTGGTTCGCTAGAAAAAAAATTAATTGGAGATGTAAAGTCTTTACATAAAAAAACATATAAACTAAATTATTCAATTCTGAACTTTACTGATAAATGAGCAAAAGATATAATTAAGTACTACATTAAAAATAAGAAATTATTGATTAAAAATGGATATGATATTCAAAGCACTACTTTATTTAAAAATAAAGTTCATGAACAAGTTAGATGAGCTAACTTTATTATTAAATCAGATAACATAGCAGACTACTATAAGAATTATGAAGATTATGTAAATAAAACTCATAAAATTATGAAAAGTCACATTGATGAAATTACTTCTGTTGAATTATCGCTTCTTGATTGAGCTTTCAAAATGAAAAGAGAAATTTCAATAATAGGTAGAAGAACAGTTAGAGTGTACAGAACCAAACTAGTAGAAATGAATAAATTGTATAAAGACTCTCCATCTTCTTCAACAATTAAAAATATCATAAATTCATTTGAAAATTTATCTTCATATAATAAATCAGATTATGAATTAGTTACCGATTCCATTTCGGTTGATGTTAATTCTTTTGACAAAAGGTTATCTAAAGCATTTGTTTCGTATAGGGAATTAAAAAGTAAACTTTTAGACTCATATCAGGAATTTAAAATAAAAGTAAGATTTAATTTTATATATAATGCATCATCATTTAATGAATCATTAGATATAAACACTTCAATAATAAATAGGATAGGATACTTGGTTTACCAAATATCAGCATACTCAGGCGATGTAAATCTTATGAAAAAATATAGAGAAGAATCTTCTAAATTAAATAAGTGAAATAGAATTGAATGAGAAAAGTACAACGCAGAACTTAATACTGTAAGTGAGCAATACGAGAATGCATACAACAATATTATTGAAGACTATTATGAGTTGATAAGTTTAACATTAAAAATGAACGACTCTATTAAAAAATCTGCAAAAGAATTATCGACAATATCTAACTTAGATTCATCACTAGTAAACAACATAATCAAATATGTATTTATAGACTAGAAAACAAAAAAGGGAAATTTCCCTTTTTTGTTTTTATTATCTTATAAGTATTTTTCAGGATGCTCTTTTTTCATGTTTTTAAGAAATTCTTCTTTTGACATCTTATCAAAGTATTTAGTATATAAATCTTCACATTCTTTTATAACTGATTCAGCTTCTTTTTTACCTAAAAATCCTTTAACAATAACTTCCTTTTTTTGTAAGTTTTTATAATTTTTAAAAAAGTTAGCTATTTCATCTAGTAAGTGCTGAGGAACATCTTTAATAGTTTTTATGTAATCTAATCTAGGATCTCCGTTAAATACAGATATTAGTTTAGTGTCAGTTTCACCACCATCAATCATCTCCATAGAACCTATTATTCTAGCTTCCAAATGGGAACCAGTCATAAATGAGTGATTTGAAATAATAAGAGAATCTAATGGGTCACCATCTCAATCTAATTTATTTTGTATAAAACCATAGTTTTGCGGATATCTTTCTGTTCCAAATAGGACTCTATCAACTTCAATAACTTTTTTATAAGGATTGTATTCATATTTTATGTTTGTATCCTTACCAATTTCTATAATAATCTCTTTATTCATATTTTCTCCTAATGAAATTATATATAATAGTTTTTTAAATATGTTATTAAGTGAATAATTATTGTATTATTTATATATGAAAAAAATATTAGTTGTGTCAGATTCTCATGGAGCTGTTGAAGGAATTGAAAAAGCTTTAAAAAATGAAAAATATGATGTGTCTGTTAATTTAGGTGACTCAGGACAAAGTGAAAGCTGAATTAAGGAAAGATTTGATTACTATGTTACTGGAAATAATGATGTATTCGAATCCTCTAAATCTGATTTAGTATTTGAAGTTGATGGGGTTAGAATTGCAATCACACATGGTGATAAGTACGAAGCTTCTTTAAAAGAGATGTTTAGATTTAATGAAAGAGTATCTAGAGCTAAAATGCTTAAGTTATGTAGAGACATAAGAGCTGATATTCTTTTATATGGTCACTCTCACATAAAAGACGATTCGCAAAAAAAAGAATACAGAATAGTAAACCCAGGTTCAATCGCATATCCTAGAGACGATAGAAATGGTAGTTATGTAGTTATAACAGTATCCGACGATAAAAAAATTGATGTAGAATTCAAGTTTGTATAGTATAAATAATATATAGTAAAACTATGCTATTAATGCGCTCGTAGCTCAGCAGGATAGAGCACAGGACTTCTAATCCTGTGGCCGTGGGTTCGAATCCCTCCGAGCGTGCCATTTACTAAATTTATTTATATTTAAATGGAAAATAAGAAAAATTTTTATGAAGAAACATATCAAAAAATAGTTGATCTAATTTTTGAAAATAAATATGAAGAAGCAATAAAAATTTTAGATGAAGAACTTTCAATGCCTTACATTCCATCTGAATATGAATCTAAATTTGTAATTCAAAGAAACAAAATTGATTCTATATTAAATAAAGATTCTAAGAAAAGTAGCGACAGACTTTCTTTTTCTTATATAAGTGATTTTTTTTATGATGGAAATCTTGAAGATATAGAAAAATTAGACTTTTGCATTACTAATTTAAATTATTTAAATTTAAGAAACAACATAGATGAAGTAAAAGAATTTTTTAATTTAGATAGATTGCCAAATTGAGTTAAAGCAGATATTTTTTTAATATTAGCTAATCAAAAAATAGAAATCAGTACTACTTTAAATAACAATGAAATAAGCACAAAGGATTATATGAAATTTGAAGAGCAATCATTTCAAACAAATATTAAGGATATATTAAAAAACAAAGAAGATGATAAGATAATCCAAGAAACATCAATAAAGTTATTTGATTTTTATGTAAAAAATATTTTTCCTGAAAAGATTGAAAAGAAAGAATTTTCTATATATGCTGGTGTATTTTCTTGATTTGCAAATAAGATGATTTTAGACATTGATATAAAAGATAAAGTGCTTAAAAAATATAATTTGTTAGAAAAAGAATTTGATGCTGTTTTGTCTAAAATAGGTTAGTAAATAGGTTATTATATGATTTATAATTAATTTATTGGAAGGTAAGATGAAAAAAAACGTAAGTAAAAAAAATGGCATATTAAATATTGACATTGCTTTTAGTGGTGATGAATGAAAGAAAGCCGTAAATAAATCTAAAGAGGAACTTTTAAAGAATGTTACTGTTAAAGGTTTTAGAAAAGGACAAGCTCCCAAAGACATTGCTTTAAAGCAAATAGAACCTACTAGCATATATAAAAATGCACTTGAT
>JABSQC010000065.1 GCA_013214845.1 Mycoplasmataceae bacterium | reverse complement strand
CTATTGAAAGATCAATAGTCATCATTATGTCATCATTTTGCTCTTTTAAAATTTTTACATCTTTATTATTTTTGTTTTCTTTCTCGATTTGATTAATGTCATTAACTACTTTTTTAAATTCTTTAACGTCTTTTTTTAAATTATCATTTTTAATTTCTGTGTTTACATTACCTTCAATATTTTGATATTTAGATTTTTCTTTTAAATGAAGTTTCAAATCCTTAATTTCTTTTTTATTATTTTGTTTCTTGACTTTAGCTTCTTCTTTTAATTTCTTATTATTTTCTTTAGTAGCTTTTTTAGACTCTATTTTTTCAATTTTTTTACTATGAGATGCATCTATCTTGTCTAAAGTAGATTGTTCTTTTACATTAGTGTTAGATTCGCTATCATCAGTTTTTTCTTTTTTTAATTCAATCTTTCTTTTCTTTATGTCACTCTTGGCAGTTTTTTGTGATTTCTTTTTATCAACTTTAGCAACTTTTTTTTCTAGTTTTATTTTCTTTTTCTCACCAGAAAGATACTCTTTTACTTTTTCTTCTTTTTTTGTATAGTCAGAATCATCACTCAAACCATCAATGACATCATTGTAATTATTAAATGCGTTTTTTTTAGCAATTTCTACCTTATTCTGTTCATTTATAATACTTACCTTCAGTTTTGCAAGTGAATATAAATCTCTTCATTTTTTAAGAGTTTTATTGTCATATCCATCTAATGAATCCCTTACTACAGGTAAGTAAATGTCATGCTCATCAATGATTTTTTTTATCTCAATATTAATATTATTAATTTCATTTTTGATCATCTCTTCATTGCTAGATATCAGAGAAGATAATTCTTTTTCAGATTTAGTCATTATTGACTGATCATGAATTATTTTTACTCTTTCTGACTTTATAAAAGCATCTCTTCTACTTTCAATAGAAGTTACTTTTTCCTTAGCAAGTTTTTTAATAGAAGCTATTGTTTCATCTCTTATTAATTCATCTTCTATTAACATTGCTTTTGAAATAGATCTTTTAATTTCACTATTTACTGAATTAATTTCATTTCCATATTTTAGGATTGCATTTGTATGTAAATTGATTATCAATTTATTAGCAATAGAGTTTTTAAGAATCCTTTCTTCTGAAGCCTTGTTTTTAAGATTTTCATAAGCAATCTTTTCTTTTTCTTCTTTTTTTACATTAGAAAGATTTTCATTATGTACTTTTTTTAATATTTTTTTCTCAGTGCTTTCTTTATCTTTTCCGAGTTCGTCTTCAAATGTTGTTATTTTTTTATCAATTGAATCTGCAACTAAGTCAGTTTTTTTAGAAATGAATAACTTAAGTTTTTTTTCCTTCTCTCTTAACTTTTTAATTTCTTCTTGAGTAGCCTTTTTAATTGAGTTAATCTCGGGGTTACTCTCTAATGAAGTTCCGCTTATATTATCTAAAAAAAGATTAAGCTCAGACATAACCGACTGACTACTTAATGAATTAGTATTTATAACACCTTTTTTTATTTCATACTTTCTATCACTAACTGTATAGATGTCATTTTTAAAATCATCATAGTCTAAACTTAGATAAGAAAAGATGTCTTTTACTATAAAATTAACAAGATCATCTTGTGTAGTTTGTTCTTCTTTATTAATTGACCAGTATATATATTTTTGGTCATTATTTACTATTGCATTATTAAAATTAACTCTACTAATTTTATCTAATAACAACAATTCTATCTTAGATTCTTCAGAAATTTCTGAAACATATCTTAGTATTGCGTCTTCAATACTTAAATCTTTTATAAGAATTTCAATAGATTCGCTTCCAATTTCGTGTTTATCTATCATATCTATTATTATATATCTATATCAAAACTAATTTGACACTCAAATAGTTATTACTATCCTTTTTTCTGTCTTGAAACATAAGAACCGTCTTCAGTTGAAACAATAACATAATCATTATTTTTAATAAATAAAGGAACTTGTATTTCTAGTCCATTTTCAGTCATTGCCCTTTTCAACGCTTTTCCAGATGCAGTATTTCCAGCTACAGCAGGTTCAGTATCAGTTACCATTAAAGTTGCTTGAGGTTTAAGTTGTATACCTATATTTTTTCCTTCATGAGATATAAGCATAACTTTTGAACCATCAACTATAAAATTCATTTCTCATTCAAGCTTGCTCTTATTGATTGGAACTTGTTCAAAAGTTTCCTCATCCATAAAAATATAATTATCTCCGTCATCATATGAAAAGATCACATTTGTTTTATCTATATGTGCTTTTTCAAACTTTCCTCCACCAGAAATAGTTTTCATTGTTATTGAACCACTTATAAGGTCTTTAACTTTTATTTTAACTGTGGCTTGTCCTCTACCTTGGTGTGAATGAGAAGCACTTAAAACAATAAAGATTGATCCTTTATCTTTAAATGTAATCCCTGGTTTCATATCATTTGCATCTATCATAATTTTCCCCTTAAAGTTTCTACACTTTCTTATTTAAACTAATAAATAAGAAAATATAGAGGTGAACATAAGCCATGTTCTGTATTACGTCTACTATTTATCTAACTTTCGTTTCCCGCTATAGTTTGTTTCCCTTTCGCAGGACTCCCCTACCAATTTTGGGTTTCTACCTCGCAGAGTTTACCCGTTTCACCTGCCTAAGCAGCTCGTCTCTGTGGCACTAGTCGTCACCCGAAGGTGCCTAGGTTTATTGGACCTAGTACGAACACTACAAGCGTTTCAGCTTGTGGTAGCATGGACTTTCCTAACATAATAAATTATGCTCAGTAGACTGCTCACCAATAAAATTATATTGTATATTACATTATTGTTGAATATTATTTGTCATTTAATATATCTTTAAGTTGCTTAGTTGGTTTTCAAGAAGCAGATATAGAAGCAGGTACTAAAACAGATTCTCCTGTTACTGGATTTCTCCTAGTTCTCTCCTCTTTAGACTTAGAAACAAAAGTACCAAAACCAGATATTGAAACTTTTCTATCTACGTCTTCTTTAAGCCCGTATACAATTGTATTTAAACTCTCATCTAAAATTCTTTGTACATCTCTTTTTGAAAATTCAGTTTTATCAGCAACTATTTCTATTAAATCTTTTTTTGTTATTGCCATATTTATTTAACCTATACTGCACAGAAATCTGAAAGATAACTGTTTAATGATTCTCTTGGTTCTCTACCCAAGTATATTATTTCATATAATATTGTGTTAAGTGGAAGGTCTATTTGATGATGTGAAGCAATACCTTGTAGGAATTCAACAGATTTTAGTCCCTCAATAGTACTAAATATCTGTACAACTTTTTTTGTCATCTTATTTTGTTTTCCTATTTTATTACCAACAGTGTAATTTCTAGATTTCATAGATCCACCTGTTAGGTATAAATCACCTAAACCAGCATAACTAAGAATAGTTTCATCTTCTATTCCCATTTTTTCACCTAGTAGTCTAATCTCTTTTAATGCGTTAACAAAGATTATAGATAAAGTATTCTTTTTGTATCCTAAACCATTTGCCATTCCTAGTAGTATAGCTAGTGAGTTTTTAAATATTGAAGAGTATTCAACTCCTAATATGTCATGAGATCTTTCTATATGAATAAAAGGTGTTTCCACAAATAATTTTTCAATAAATCCGCATAGCTCATCATCTCTAGATGCTGCAACTAATGCAGTAGGAGATTTTTGAACTAATTCACTAGCAAAAGAAGGTCCAGATAATTTCGCTACTCCTAGGTTGTATCTAGAAGGGATAATTGTCTCTAGTTTTTCAGATATTGAATTAACTGTAATATAATCCAATCCTTTTGATAAGTTAACAAAATAAGCAGGTTTAGTTATATTTGGTAATACTGTAGATTTCATTACAGTTTCAACTGCCTGAGTTGGTAAACCAATAAATATAAAGTCAGCATTTTCAAAAGCTGATACTTTATCTCTAG
>JABSQC010000064.1 GCA_013214845.1 Mycoplasmataceae bacterium | reverse complement strand
AGGCGCTGACGCAATAGTTAACATTAGATTTACTTCATCACAAATAGCACAAGAGGCATCTGAGTTATTTGTTTACGGCACAGCTGTTAAGTATATTAAATAAATTTAAGCTTTATAAAAAAAAGACTAATCATTAGATTAGTCTTTTTTTATAAATAATTATATTAACTAATTTTTTTTATAAGAATATAATTTTTATATGAATTGATATATATTATTGTGATCAGCAGTTGCTGTCTATTCATCATTTACAATAGTTTTTATTATTGGTCAGATTCTAAAAAATGCATCAATAGTAGACATATTTTGAGGTATGTCTTTTATAACTACAACAACTGTAATTGCAGTAATATATAGAGATAACATTTTTACTTCCGATCTATCTTCTTTGCCTTTTTTAGTTTCATATTCATTGCTTATAATTTGAGGTTTAAGGTTAACAATTAATCTTTCAATTAGAAACATAGGAAAGGGAGAAGACTTTAGGTATAAGAATTGAAGGGAAACTTACAAGTCATACAAAATAAGAATGTATATAAATTATTTAATACAAGCTACTTTCTCATTGTCACTTACTATACCATTTATATTTATGGCTAATAATACAATAAATAATGAAGTAACAAATTACTGATTCTTACTAGGTAATATAATAACTATACTTGGATTTGTATCTGAATTTATTGGCGATGAACAATTAAGAAGATTTATTAAATCTAAACCTGGAAAGGATAAAGTTCTAAAATCTGGATTATGAAAATACACTAGACATCCTAATTATTTAGGAGAACATTTAATTTGATTAGGGTTCCTAGTATCATCATTATCCGTAAATTGAACTTTAGGATTAATTGGAATTATTCCTGTTCTTTGTTTTTGAACTCTTCTTAGATTTGTTAGTACACCATTGGTTGAAAAAAAGATGTCTGAAAAAAGTGAGTGAGAGGATTACAAAAACAAAACATCAATTATATTTCCTTTTATAGATAAAAAGTAATATAATAATAATTACAATTATGATTGAAAATAAAACAATAGTATCAATAAATAATTTAAAAAAGTCTTTTGGTAAAAAGCAAGTTTTAAAAGGAATAAACTTGGATATCAAAGAGGGTGAAAGCCTTTGTATAATCGGAACAAATGGTTCTGGTAAATCAGTATTATTAAAATCTATACTTGGTTTGTTAAATCCAAATGAAGGAACAATTAATTATCCAAAACATGGAACTCTTAAGGATTTCTTGAAAGATGTTGGAATTCAATATCAAGACTCAGAATTGCCAAACTCTTATAAAGTAAGGGAAATAATTAACCTTGTATATGGAATTGAAAAAAGACCGACAATAAAAGAATATAAGGAGAATTACATAGTAGATAGAGACAAAGAAGTTGATAATTCACTTAAGTTTTTTGGTCTTTACAATTATGCAAATTCAAAAGTCAAGATTTTATCCGGTGGTCAAAAACAAAGACTTAATATATTACTTTCACTTATAACAAAACCTAATATTCTATTCTTAGATGAATTAACAACAGGTTTAGATATTAAGGCAAAGATCTCTCTTTTAGAATATATAAAGGAATATCAAGTTAAAAACAACATTACACTAGTAATTGTTTCTCACATAGCTATTGAGATTGATAATTTATCAAATAGAGTATTACACTTGAATGATGGAGTTATTATTTCTGATGAAAAAATAAGTGATATTAGAAAAAAACATAAAACATTAGATAATTATTTAATTGATAAATTTAAACCAAGTGAGGTGAGTATAGATGATTAGTTATCTTTCTACATTTATTAAAAGAATGACTATGTCTCCAGGTTTTATATTTTTAGTAGTTATAACACCAATACTTTTAGGTGTCTTTCCAAACCTTTATGAAGGAATAGCTTCGCCGGCTACATTAACTGCATTAATATCAACTTTATCACTAACTGTAGCAATAATATCTGGTTGAGGAAACACATTAAATTTAATTAAAAACTCATCTATAAGAGTTAGATTAAGAACATCAGGAATAACTGATTATATGATTATAGCAATGAGTTTAATTCCATTACTAATGCTTGTAGTATTTGCATTTTTATATCTATTAATAATAATTTCAATATTTTTTTCAACAGGAGTTATATGAAATTATTACACTCCTATAGTTTCTGGAATTCCTTCAGCTCCTTATGATACATTTGCTATGTCTAATATTGATTGAGGAAGTATGTTTTTTGGAATAATAACTAGTATTTTAGTTTCATTTTCAATATCATTTTTTGTAATATCATTTACAAATAATCAAAATAGATACAACACAATTACATGACTATACATCTTGGCACTTTACTTTTTTGGAGGTGCATCTACACCGCCATCGCTAATTAGGGGACCAGAAGCTATTACAGCAATAAAAGTAATTTCATTCTTTATACCTAATTCTTATTCAAACTTTATGGTAGCTGATGTTATGGTAACGGGACATAATGTTAGTTTCTCTTACTCGGATAGCGATACTATCATTAACTTATGTGCTTCATATGCATTCTTTGCAGCATTAACTGGTTTATCAGTTTGAAATATGAAAAGATGAGAATTTTAAATACTGGACATATTTACCTTTAAATGTTATTTTTTAACTTATAATTTAGTTAATTATGAAGATTAAAAATAATAAAGAAATTGATGAAAAAGAATATTTAGACAAAATAATTGAAAAATCTAAAGCTGACGGAAATGACTGATTTAAATCTTATAAAACAAAAAAATGAAATTTTATTATACCTAGAAAATATCAAATCAAAAGAACTGATGATTATTGAGTTGATAAATTAGCTAAAAAAGCAAAAATTGAAGATAAAGATAGAATAAAAAAAGAACTAAACAAAGATCAAATATTTTATCTTTATTACATGATAATGACTGGGCAATTTTAATATGGAAATGACATTCAAATTATTTGAGAACAAGTGACTAAATGTATATTTTTACGGTTCGCTAATTTGAGGTTTTACTATATTTGCCATTATGATGGGCATAGGATTTTCTGATATAAGTGATAATTTGACAATTATGACATACTTGTCTTTTTTGCCATTAGTTCTATGCGGGCAGTCATTTAACATATCGAGGGGAGTGACAGTGTTTGACAATCATGGAAAAATCTTTAAGTCAATGATTTACTTCTTTTCCTTTTTTGTAGGAATTATATTACTTTTTCCTGTTTTTTTACTTGCAACCAAAACACAAAAAGATATTATTTAAATTTACAATATTTCTTATAATTTCTTACTAAATGTTACCTAAATACTATTGAAAATAAGATTATCAAGCTATTAGTAATATAATAAAATAAGGAAAGAATATGAGTAAAGATATAGAAATAGTTTTAAAAGAATTATCAAACTTACCTTCTACATCAGGTGATGAAGAATTAGTAGTTGATTATTTAAAAAGTGAGCTTAAAGGTTATGGATTAGAAGTTGAGAGAGACAACCTTGGATCAATAGCTTTTATAAAAAGAGGAAAAGGTAATGGGCCTTCAATGATGTTTGCTGCGCATATGGATTCACCAGGTTTTATGGTTAGCGGAATAGACAAGCAAGGAACAATAAGGTTAACACAAATAGGTGGTTGATGAGGTCATGTTTTATTAGCCCAATTAGTTAATATACATTCAAAAAAAGGGATAGTTACAGGTATAGTTGGTTCTAGACCACCACACATAGTTTCAGTAGAAGAAAGAAAGAAAGTAGTTGAATTAAAAGATATGTTTGTAGACATTGGTTCACAATCTAAAGAAGAAACAATTAAAAAATTTGGTGTAAATATAGGTGACAGAGTTACCCCTAAGTCAAACGCATTTAATTTAAATGGAACACACTACATTGCAGGCAAGGGATTAGATGACAAGGCATCATTAGCAGCTTGATTATTTGCCATGAAGCAGCTAGCTAAGTTAGACACTCAT
>JABSQC010000063.1 GCA_013214845.1 Mycoplasmataceae bacterium | reverse complement strand
ATGGAAATAGAAATTACTTTAGTTCTAATGTAGCTCTTAATATTCAATACAATGTATATGATGATAATGGAAATTTAGTATTAGATAGTGATGGAAACCCAGTTCATGAGGATTTAGTAATTAATAGATTAGAAGACTCTGACGCTGAAAATACTTTTACAGATAATTCAGGTAAAAACCATCAAGTTAACGAGATACCATATTATGAAAATAATTTTAACTATGTTAATGGAACAAACATATTAAATGACAATGAAATATTTTTGATTGAATCAGTTAATTCTGATATACCAGTAGAAAAAGGAGAAGATTTAGAAATAAGTTACACCCTGCCTAGAGGTACTATTAATAATTACAATGATTCATCCCCAAGTTCTAATAGTGCACCTAATACATCAAATAGGTCAAATACTGATTTTTCTTCAACACATAGCTCATTAAACATTGTTGATTTTGGTACAACAGCACAATATTCTACTAATGCAAAAAGTACTGCATTCAATCTAAATGGGCAAACTTTTACATATCCATCTGATAGTGGAGATGTTTTAATTGGTTACGTTAATGAAAAAACATTTGATGAAATCTTAGTTGAATTTATTAATAAATCAGTTGCTTCATTTTCTGGTACTGATAATTATGAAATGATTAAGTATTTTCAACAGGAAGAAATATTTACTATTAATTATGGAATTGTATTTGATGACATCTACAATGATTCTTTTGTAAATGAGAATAATTTCTTTTCATTTGAAAATAAAATTGAAGAAAAATCTAATGATTTAAACATTTTTCTAAATGATTATTTAACTTGAGATGATGTTTTTGTTCAAATTTCATCAGGTGGTATTAGGTATAAGTGAGACACTGTTAAGGATTCTAACTTTGTAGCTAGAAAAACTTCATATGGATGATATGATATGGACTATTTCCCAAATAAATCCCTAGCAACTTCATATGAAAGTTACACAAATTACAATAATATATCTCAGTTAATAAATTATTCA
The DNA here is from genome assembly GCA_013214845.1 of Mycoplasmataceae bacterium. Taxonomy (GTDB): domain Bacteria; phylum Bacillota_I; class Bacilli_A; order Mycoplasmatales; family Hepatoplasmataceae; genus DT-50. The sequence goes on along the minus strand of JABSQC010000063.1, from coordinate 2,960 downwards.
ATAATTGCAGTATCTCTTATTGTTGTAGCTATAATATTAATTAAAAAAGTTAGAGATTCTCAAAAAGAACTTGGTTCCTTGAAGGCTCTGGGATTCAGCCCTACAGCAATTGCTATTTCTTATGTAATTTACCCAGCAATTGCCTTAAGTATAGGTTTTCTAATTGGTGTTGGTTTATCGTTCTTAATATCTGGTACATGACTAACAATCTTTACAAGCACTTATAGTGTAGGTTTATTTGTTCAACCACATTCAATATTATCTATCATGCTTATATTGATAAATATATTAGTAATATATACTGTTTTCTCATTTATAGTAACAAGAGTCTTATTGTCTAAAAATTCTTTATATTTACTAAAAGAGACAAGCACGCTTAAAGCAAATAAACTAATTAAATCACTTGATAAGAATACAGAGAATTTTAGTAATAAATACTTCAATTTCATGTTTGGGATAAAGTCATCTTTAAGAAGTTCTAAAAAATTAGTTTTTATGTTCTTTACCATTGGGGGGACAACTTTATTTATATTGTTTGCAATGTCATCTACAAAAGCAATATCTACTTCAGTTGATAAGTCATTTGAATCTGTAACATTTCAATACCTAGAATTTAATAGTAAATTTTCTAAACCATCATATGCTGAGATGTCAAATTCTAAGTATATAACAAATGAAGAGTTTTTAAGTAATCTAGATGTAATAAGTGTTCCTAGCCCTAGTGATTATACTTCTGAAGCAACTGACAGAGATAATTATATTAATTATTCAGCTCAGTTTATTTCAGATGTTTATAGTCATGAATTGAATAAAAATGGTTATTCAGCATTAAGTAAAGAGTCAGCAGCAGAATTTGTAAAATGAACTAAAGACGTAATTACAAAAGAGGCCGGCACTATTCCTTCTACTAAATATAGAAATCTACAAGCTGATGTAGAACTCAATCCAAACTTTCCAACATTATCTACATCTACAGACAGAGATTTATTATTAAATATTACAAATGCTTTAGATGATGCTACAAGTTTATCAAATAGTAATGTTGAGTATATATCTTTTGGTTACTCTACATATAATCCAAGCAATCAATCACCAGCTATCTTAAATATGTCATCTTATTATATAGATACAGACGGGGACAATACAGTTATTGATCCAGGTACGGGTAATCTAAATAACGAGGAGAAAGTAGGTAGCTCCCTTACTATAATTGGTGACCCAACATCGTTATCTAAATCTATTTCTATGGAAGGCGACTCAGGAGAAAATTCTTTGGTTACTGAGTTAATTCCAAATCCAGATATATATATTGACATTGATAATGACAATGTAGATGAAGTATTTGCTAATGCTGTAGTAGATCAGTTAACAGCGGATATCTATAACATAGAAGAGGGAGACATTATATATATAAATTACCCAAATTCAACATTCAATTCTTCAAGTAGTTCTTATATTCCTGTTGTTCCAGTATATGTTAGTGAAGTTTCATTTTCAGCTGTTCCATTTGGAATAATAACATCAAATCAATCATCATACTTTACTTCAATGCATGAAAATGCATCTAAGAATGAAGATTTTTATAATTTTGCAAATATGACTACTGTTATAGATTCAAGTGTTATTACATCTATTTCTACTTCAATAAATTCATTAAACGGAACAACACCAGCTATAGGTACACCTCCATCAATACAAAGTGGAACTAACTTTATTGATTTTGTAAATGAACACAATGACATAATTGAAGCTAATTATTTAATTTCAGGTCAAAATATAAGTGGAGATACAGATAATCCTAACGCGTTACCTTCTGCTGTAAATATAGATTTAGCTAAAAGTCTTGCACAAGAAGCAGTTGATCGTATTTTAGTAGTAGTACCTATATTGGTTCTATCAATTACATTTATTTCAGTTGTACTAATATTAATTTCTATATTTGATGCAATTGATGCAACAAGAAGAGAGTCTACAGTAATGCAAGCTATGGGTTATTCACCTCATAGAATTGCAAGAATAAACACTGTTGGTTTCTTTATATTGTATATGATTGCTTTCTTGCTATCTATACCAATATCAATAGCATTCGTTTCTATATTTAATACTTCTGTTTCTTTTGTATCGGCTGGTGCTGTATTCTTAAGTATTACAGTAGGAGAGATATTATTAATGTTAATCTGAACTCTTCTAATTTACCTAATCACATATGTGAGTGCTGTTGTTATATACTCTAATCAAAAAGTAACAACTGCTCTTGTGAAAACATAATTTATTTACTATTAATTAAATTAATATAATTTATTTAAGGTAAAACATGAATAATAAAAACAAATATATAGATCACACAATACTTTTAGCTAATGCTAAAAGAGAAGATATAGATAAAATAATATCTGAAGCAATAGAATATGATTTTGCTACTATTTGCATCAATCCTTCATGAGTTGAATACGCAGCAAAAAAATTAAAAGGTGAAAATCCTGGAATTACAACAGTAATTGGATTTCCTTTAGGAGCAATGAGTACTAAAGCAAAAGTATTTGAAGCAAAAGATGCTATTTCAAACGGCGCAGATGAAATAGACATGGTAATGAACATAGGTAAATTTAAAGATAAAGAATATGACTATGTTTTAAATGAAATAAACTCTATTAAATCTGCTATAGGTGATAAAGTTCTAAAAGTGATAGTTGAAACAGCTTTACTAGATAACAATGAAATAGCAAAAATATCTAAGATAGTGTCATCTTCAAAAGCAGATTTTATAAAAACATCAACCGGATTCTCTACTAGGGGAGCTAGTGTAGAGGATGTAAAAATAATGAGTGAAAATATTAATAAAAAAACAACTCTTATAAAAGCTGCAGGTGGTGTTAGAACTCCTAAAGATTTAGAAGCTATGATAAAAAATGGTGCAAGTAGAATAGGTACCTCTAAAGGTGTTAGTTTGTTAGAGGGCG
>JABSQC010000062.1 GCA_013214845.1 Mycoplasmataceae bacterium | reverse complement strand
CGAGAAAACTCCAATTGAAGTTCAAATAATGACATCAGAGATGGAAATTAAGACAAAGATTGGTTTATCATCACATGTTTCCTATAAGGAAAAGCATACTAAAATGCTTAAATCAAATAATTTTCTTGACTATATAATGGAGTATACAAATACTCTTGGAGCAAAAAAAATTGCTGAAGATTTTATTGGTGACATAAAATCGGATTATCTTTCGTCATTGATAACTGTTCTAACACCTAGTGGTGAGAAGGTTAATATCAAGAAAGGTTCAACAGCCCTTGACTTTGCGTTTAAAATACATACTGAACTGGGACTTCATTCATCATATGCAAAAATAGATGGTGTATGAGCACCATTAAGTAGAGTTCTTTCTGGTGGTGATATAGTTGAGATAATTAAAGACGATCACAAAATTGTGCCATTAAAATCTTTAGAATGAGTTAAGACTAAGAAAGCTGCTGATTTAATAAGGGAAGCATACATAAATAACCACAATATATCTTCAAATTTAGAGATAACATATGGAAGACAGATATTTGAAGACTATTTAAATAATAATCAAGAATATAGAGAAATTATCAATGAAAGATATATTACTAAGTCTTTAAAATTACTAAAATATAACACAATTGATGACTTTTATATTGCCTTAGCAAGAAAGGAAGTTAAGTTAAATGATGTGTTGAATATCTTTAGAAAAAACGACAGAACATTTAAAAAGTTAGAAAAAAATTATAGAAGAGATCTTAGTTTAACCAAAGTATTTGAGGTAGACAAACAAATGAATCTTAATCTTAATATAGATAGACTGAGTTATAAGATTCACGATTGTAATCCTATATATGGAGAAAATATAGTAGGAGAGTTAATTCCCACTCTTATTAAGAAAGAGAGAAAGATACTAGTTCATAGGTCTAATTGCTATAAGGTTATAACTGGAAAAGAGCAAAAACCAGCTTCATTTATAAAAATTGATTGATCTAATCAGAGAGGAATTTACACTTCTATATTGACTTTAGAAATAGTTGCAATTGATAGAAAAGAATTAGTTAAGGATGTAATAGGGATTGCTTATTCATCAGGATCTACTATTCAATATATTGAATCAAAGTTTATTGATGATGATGAAAAAGTAAAAATTACCTTAAAATTAAAAGTAAGAGATGCCAAACACTTTAAAAAGGTATTATATTTATTTAATAAATTAGTCGGTCTAGACAAAATAAGGAGAATATAGTGGATTACAAGAAACCAAAAGGTACAAAAGATATATTTAATATTGAATCATATAAATATGAGAAGACTATAAATATATTGAAAAGAGTATCAAATAATTTTAATTATGAATACATTGAAACACCTATTTTTGAATACACCAATTTATTTAATAGAATAGGAGAATCAAGTGATATTGTTTCCAAAGAGATGTACACTTTTAAAGATAAATCTAATAGAAGTTTAACTTTAAGGCCCGAGGGAACAGCATCTGCTACAAGACTTGCTGCAGAAAATAATTTACTAAATCCTAAATCAAATGACCATTTAAAATTATTTTACATAGGAGATATGTTTAGATATGAGCGACCACAATCTGGCAGATATAGACAATTCAAACAATTTGGTGTAGAACTATATTCTAAACCTTCTTTGAGTAGCGATATTGAAGTTGTGTTAATGATTAATTCTATACTAAAAGAATTTAACATCTCTAACTATAAATTCATTATTAATTCAATTGGAGGAGAAGAATCTAGAAAGAAATACGTTGATTTCATTAAAAAGGAACTGGGAAAGAATGTAAATTTATTATCAGATGACTCAAAAGTAAGAATAAATTCTAATCCTTTAAGAATTTTAGATTCAAAAAATAAAAGAGATATAGAACTTGTTAATAAACTACCTAGCATATATGATTTTTTATCTCCTGAAGAAAAAGAAACATTTGATAAAATTTGTAAATTTCTAGATGAATATAATATTAAATATGAAATTGACCATTTATTAGTAAGAGGCTTAGATTATTATAATGATTTTGTCTTTGAGGTTGTGGATGAGTCTAATTCTTCAAGAACTAATTCAATATTAGGTGGAGGAAGATATAGTACCCTTGTTAAGGATATATCTGGATTTGAGTTGTCATCTGTTGGATTTGCAATAGGAATACAAAGACTCATTAATTTAGTAGAAAATAATAATCCTAATTTTTATAATAAGGAAATGAAAAATTTAATTTACATTGCACCACTAACTGAAAAGTCGCTTCTGTATTCTTTTACTATTAGAGATCTTTTAATAAAAGAAAAATTTAATGTTAATTTTGATTTAAATTTTGACATGAAAATGAAGTACTACTTTAATAAGATGGATAAATTAAATCCTGGATGATCTATACTAGTGGGAGATAAAGACTCTGAAAGTAATCTTGTAACTGTTAAAAATAATTTGACAAAAGAAATTAAAGAAGTTAAATTTAATGAATTAAAAAGTACTTTGACAAATTTAATGAGAAAAAATAATGGATAAAAACAGCAATATCGCAAACATACCATCAAGTAGTAAAGAAGATATATTAGAAAAATACAAATCTTCTTTAAATGTGAAAGCTCCAGAACCTTTTAAACAAGGGGAAAGGTATTCAGTTAAAGATTTTGAAAGATGAATGGATAAAGTAACAGCACCTCAAGAAGGTTACTTTAACAGAACAACAGAACTACCACGAGGCTTTTTGAAGCAAGAGGAATTTAAAAAAAGAGAGTTAGTTGATGTTAATAATGATGTTTTACTTGATGATGTAACTAGAAGAGTTAGAGAAGATATTGTAAATGAGAATTTTTTAAAGGATTCCTTGAATTCAGAGAATGAGGATTTTGAACCAGATGAAATTCTTTCTGTTAATGAAATAAACAATTATATTGATGAGTCTATTAGTGTGGATCCAGAAAGTTTAGTTGTAAATTACAGGATGGAGTTAAACAAAAAATCAGACGTAGTAAATAACTTTAAGAGAGTTAACAGTAAGTATGAAAACTTTGATGAGGATAGTATTAATTCTAAAATAGATGAGATAAATCAATACAATAGCGATAAAGAGGTTAAAACTATACCTTTTGAATACATGACTAAATATACACCTGAAAGAAATTCTTTAGTAGATAGTTTTTTTGAACCGAATTTAGAAAATAAGGAAAAAGAGTCTAGAAGAGAAGGCGACAACAGCATAGGTATTGACAATGCAAATTATGATAAATCAGATAATGGCAGATTAAATAAAAGTAAAACAAAAGAAAGTACTCAGAGTGATTTTGGATATTTGGAAAATAGAAATGGAAAAAGTTACAAAGACTTTGTTTATAGTGATAAATCTGATGCAAAGAATTTGAATCTAATAGGAAATGATGATTTTAAAAATGTTAATTTTAAAAAGAGTTCAAAATATCATCATAGTATATTTACAAAAGTAGCTGATAGAAACGAAAATCATACCTCTAAAATCTCTGATGATAATAACTTAAATAAAAGTTTGAATCAATATATACAAGATGACTCTTCTAAAAAAACTAATGATAAGAAATTAAAGGAATTAAAAAAGGAAACAGAAGATATATCTAATAGTAGTGATTTTCTTAATATATTTAAAGAAATAGATGATAAATTTAATTCAGAAGAAAAAATTAATAGTGAAAAGCTTGTTTCTAAAAATTTTATTGAAGATTCTAATAATAATATTTCAAAAGAATCCAATAATTTAAAAAAAGTGAAAAATAATTCCTTGGATAGCTTAAATGTCGCGGACAAAACTTTAAATTATATTTTTGATAATAAAGAAAGCGATAAAAACCAAGATAATAAATCAGAAGACATAAATGTATACGGATTTAATACTAATGCTAATAATTCTAACAATGAAAAAAATAAAGGCAAAGAATCTATAGATTCCACATCATTAATTTTTAATAACAAAGATGAAATAAAAAATCATAATGATAAAATTAGTGATTCTTTTGTATCAACCAAGTTAATTGAT
>JABSQC010000061.1 GCA_013214845.1 Mycoplasmataceae bacterium | reverse complement strand
AATAGTCATCTTATTAAATTATACTTATGAAAAAAAGTACTTTACAAGTACTTTTTAATTCTTTCTATTATAGATTTATTATCTAGTCCAGCAAACTTATCTACTTCCTCTCTAGTTCTTTCTCTATTAAAATCATTATTGTCCATTACTATTAACTTAACGATTCTTTCTATATCACTAAAATTATAATAATCATTAATTTGAGCTCCTAGTGAATTCAATCTATATTCTTGCTCTACAGTAAATATTGGTAAATCAAATTTAGATAAATCTTGAAGCATTTTTGTATCTAATGGTTTTATAGAAGTAGCATTTATAAGATTTCAATTAAGATTATTACTTTCAATAATTTCTTTCATTTTTTCAGCCATTGCTCCATATGCAATTATATTAGCTTCAGCCTTTTTATAATCAAGTAAGTAAGATCACTTGTTAAATAAAAGTTTGTCTTTAATATTAAATTTTTGTTGTGACTTAAGTCTTAGAACAATCAACTTGTTAGTTACCTTATTCATAAAGTAGTCTACTATTTGTTTTGCTTCATCAGTGTTTAAGGGTTCATATATTTCTGTATTTGGCATTCCTTTAAACATAGCTGAATCAAACATTGCTTGATGAGATTCTGAAAAAGTTACATCTAGTCCAGTACCATCTAGAATAAGAAGCATTGGTTGCTCCATTCTAGTAACATCGTGAACGAATTGATCAAATGCTCTTTGTGAAAATGTTGATGAAACATAATATATAGGTTTTGTCCCTGATAAGGCCAATCCTGCTCCAAATGTTGCTCCAAATTCTTCCATAATATTTATATTTAACACTCTATCTGGATATTTAGTGTGTAAGCTATAAAAGTTAGGAAATGAAAGCATAGTTGAAGGGTTATACATAATGAAATCCTTTCTTTTTGGAATCATTTGACCTAGATATCAAGTTATGTATCCATTAATACTTTCTGGTGCTTTATCTGGCATTTTACTGTTTCTGGGGTCTAATAAATTACCATCCTTATGTCCAGGCAGAACTCAATGTGTGTACTCATGTACTTTACCATTTTTGTCTAAGCCCTTAATTGTTTTTGCTCATATAAAGATTAGTTTCTTTTCTTTAACAGACTTTGCATAATCAAATGATTTTTCTAATTCTTCAATGTTGTTTCCGTCAATTGGACCAATAAATTCAAATTGCGAATCTTTTCCAGCTATATCTTTATTAATGTTGCTTGACCCTTTTATTCCAAGGTGTCTACTTAATCTTGAACCAAGACCATCAACTTCTTCAATTGACATATCATTATCATTAAGAACAACAATCATTTTAGTATTTAATGCTGGCGCATTTAAAAACGCTTCCATGTTTAAACCACTTCAAAAAGATGCGTCTCCAACAACTGAGATAACTTCATGTTTTTCTTTTTTAAGATCTCTTGACTTCGCGTAACCGAGACCACCTGCTAGTGCAGTAGATGTGTGACCTGCAGTTCAGTGGTTATAAATCGGGTTTTCATTCACTTCTAATAAATGTGACTCAGGTGATAGAGTCTGTCCTGTTAATAATTTATATGAATCTGCTTGATTATTAATGTCAAATGTCACTTTATCTTTTGTAAAATCAAATTTTCTTAATAATGCTACATTAATCTCTACAGCACCCAATTGTGAGCCATGGTGGCCTCCATATTGATTTGTAAATTCATTTATTTCATCTCTTAGAGAATCTGTTAATTCCTTAAGTTCATCACTTTTATATTTTCTAAGTTTTTTTAGATTATTTGCTTCCTCTCATTTCTTCATAATATAATTATAAAAAAAAGTTGCTATGCAACTTTTTTCTATTTAATTGATTTGTTTATTTTGTTTATTTCCTTAATTGTTTTCTCAGCATTAGTTGTTGCGTTTTTCTTGAAAAATGATCTTTCTTTTTCTGAAACTTTTTTTGGCATGTTGGCATTTATTTTTATATATAAATCCCCTCTACTATTAGTTCCTATTATGTTAAATCCTTTTCCTTTTGACCTAAACTTAGACCCAGGTTTAGTTGAAGGTGGAATTTTAATTGGAACATTTTCATTTGGTAATTCTAGATTGAAACTAGTTCCTACCATAAGTTCAGAAAATGATAAGTTTATATCAAGATATAAGTCATTCCCTTCTCTATAAAAGAATTCACTTTTTGCAACATTAACTTCAACTAAAAGATCTCCGTTTGGACCACCATTGAATCCCTTGCTTCCTTCTCCGTTGATTCTAACTACTTGCCCAGAACTTATACCGGACGGAATATTAAATGAAACGTCTTTACTAACATTAGTGCTACCTTTTCCAGAACATGTAGAACATGGTTTGATAATTATCATTCCACTACCTAAACACTTACCACATGTTTGTTGAGTTTGAACAACACCAAATGGAGTTTTTAGTTTTACAGTTTGTACACCGTTTCCTCTACATGTTTGACATGTTGCTCTATCACTCTCTTTCTCATATCCTTTTCCAGCACATACATCACAAGTTACAGATTTTTTAATCTTTTTAGTTTTCTTAACTCCAGTCATTGACTCCCTGAAAGTTATTCCAACTTTTGAATGTATTGATGCACCTTTTCTAGGCATAGCGGCAGTTGCTCTTTTAAAGCCTCTTAATCCACTAAAATCTTGAGAAAATTGAGCAAAGATTTCTTCAAAACTACCAAATCCTCCAAAGCCACCAAATCCAGATTCAGGGTGTCCTCCGTTCATAGAACCATTAACACCATCAAATCCATATCTATCATATTTTGCTTTCGCATTTTCATCTGATAGAATTTCGTATGCTTCGTTTATTACTCTAAATCTTTCTTCAGCTCCCTCTGACTTATCACGGTCAGGGTGATATTTCATTGCAAGATTTCTATAAGCTTTTTTTATCTCTGAGCTTGTTGCATCTCTAGATATTCCTAGGACTTCATAATAATCTTTCTTTTGTTTATCCATTTTATTCTACATCTATAATGTCTGAATCATCAGCTGGATTAGCGTCATTATTAGTGTTATCCATGTTTAAATCAGGATTACTTTGATTATTCATAACACTTTGCAATTTAGCTTCAAAATCAGTAACTAATTTTTCAATTTCTTTAAGATTTCTACTATCTAGTGCAGCAACTAGTTTTTCTCTATCTGCATTTAATTCTTGTTTACCTTGTTCAGGAATATTAGGATTAGATTGCATTTCAGTTATTGCTCTATTCATAGTATCAAGCATTTGATGACCTTTGTTCATTATTACAGCTTCATTCTTTTTAGCTTCGTCTGCTTTTTTGTTTTTGTTAGCTTCATCAATCATGATTTGAATTTCTTCTTCTGTTAGATTTGATGAATTCGAAATTGTAATAGATTGTTCTTTGTTAGTTTTTCTATCTTTAGCACTTACGTAAACAATACCGTCTGAGTTAATTGAGAATGTAACTTCAATTTGAGGTACCCCTCTAGGTGCTGATTCAATATCACTTAGTTGGAATCTACCTAGAGATTTGTTGTCAATTGCCATTGGTCTTTCACCTTGAAGTATGTTAATATCAACAGCTTTTTGGTTATCTTCAGCAGTTGAGAATACTTGAGATTTAGATGTTGGAATTGTAGTATTTTTTTCAATAAGTGGTGTTGATACTCCACCCATTGTTTCAATTCCTAATGTTAATGGAGTAACGTCTAGTAATAGAACGTCTTCAACATCTCCTGAAAGAACTCCACCTTGGATAGCTGCTCCCATAGCAACAACTTCATCTGGGTTGATTGTTTTGTTTGGTTTTTTACCAAGTTCTCTTTCAACAAGATCTTGAACTGCAGGTATTCTTGTAGAACCACCTACTAATAGAACTTGATCAATGTCCATTGCGCTTAATTTAGCATCTTTTAATGCTGTTCTAACAGCAGTTGTAGTTGATTCAACTAAGTCTTTTGTTAGTGTGTTAAATTCAGCTCTAGTAAGTTTCATGTCTAAGTGAAGAGGACCTGAGTCTCCAGCTGAAATGAACGGAATTGAAATTGATGTTTCAGTCATTCCTGATAAATCTTTTTTAGCTTTTTCAGATGCTTCTTTAAGTCTTTGAGTAGCCATTTTATCTGTAGCTAAATCAAT
>JABSQC010000060.1 GCA_013214845.1 Mycoplasmataceae bacterium | reverse complement strand
ATTACCAATTGTGAACAAATTACCACCATCATCAATAATCATTAGAGTTCCTGAGTATTCCGGGTAGAATACTTGACTAGGGGAAAGTTCTGTAATTCCTGCAGCCTGTGTATTAGAAGTCATACTATTAGAATAGATTTGTGTGTCTTTAGAATTTTTAGATGTGCTACCACGTCCCACATAACTTACATTATTATCACCTGTAAATTTGCCTTGTACTCAATACTTATCGCTTCCTGAAACATAGAATTCTGTATCACTAGTACCATCCATTTTTTGCTTTTCAAATATAGTTACTCCACTTGATACAGTTACATCTTCATATAATTGAATTTCGCCAGTAAATGCATTATTTAAATTATTAACTAAGGTTGGAATTAAAACATACCTATTGGATTTAGAATCAATATAGTCTACATTATTTTGTATTTGATAGTACTCATTATTTCCTCACATGTATAAATAACCATCTTGGTTTATTGCTCATGCAGTCACTTGACCATATTCATCACTTGTATCAGCGTTATATTCAGCATTATTGGAAGGTGCTGCTGCACCTGTCATATCATAAGGTGAATATGTTGATCCCAATCCGTATGAAACAACTTTATCTTGATCAGATAGATTTCCACTTTGATTTAAATCAATTGGTTCAGATTTATAAAATGCTTCATCAATTGCGCCAACATCCATATATCTACCTAAAGAACCTGAGCTATTATATCCTCATGAATATAAGTAATTTGAATTACTTAGGGCAATAGATGTCCCGTCAGCTATTTCAAAAGATTGAATTGCATCATCTGAATCAATTACACCTTCGTTATTTAAGTCACTTATATTAACAACATTTGGAGTAGAATTTCTTGTTTTGCTATCTGTTTGATAACCCAGTTGCCCATAATCATTTCTTCCTCATGTGTAAAGATAACCAGTATCTTTCTGAATTGCTCACGATGTACCGAAACTCATTCCAGCTGCAGAAACTGTATCTCCACTGTCTAATATACCATTGCTATTAAGATCAACTATTTTTGGACTAGTAACAGGAACAGAACTATCTGTACCATGTCCTAATTGGCCATATTGATTATCTCCTCATGTGTATAAATTACCCGCCTCATCTACAGCATAATAACTATATGTTGATGTTGTTATAGGCTGTGTTACAGTTGAAGTATTATCAAAAGTGCTTACCACACCACTTGGATTCACAGGGTAACCACCTTGTTCTCAATAAACTAAGTCTGCCCCAGCATCTGTTACTTTTCCAACTTTATCTTTTTGAGATACTATGCTTTCTGTCTGTTCATTATCTGAAAGTACAAAAAACAAAGTAAGTCCAACTGCTGCTGCGACTACAATCCCTACAAAAGAAAAAATTACTATTTTTTTACTTTTACTACCTCTATATTCCATATCTATTCCTTATTAATAATATGATACCATAATATAACACTACATTTTTTTAGTACCACTAAATATACCAGTATGTTTATTAATTACTTCACATTGATTTTCTTTTCAATCATTCATTAATTGCTCTATTGCATTTTTATCATTGGAAGAAATTGCACTAATCAATTTCTTGTCTATTATAGAGCACGCTTTTTCAGTATGAAAGTTTCTAAATATCTCAATTACTTCATTAAGTTTTTTCAAAGAAAACTCACCATTTTTTCCAGTTGATGATTTTTCCACAAATCTCTTCAAATCTCTATATTCAGTTAATTTAAGTAAGCTATTAAGCTTTTCAATTGACATATCATTTTTTTTCAATAAATATAAAAATTTATTCAACTTTTCATTAGACGTTGAAAAGTTACACTCATCTAGTTTTTCAAATATAACTTTTGTTTTACTTGGCGTATTCATCATCATGCTTACAAGAAGATCAGTAGCTTTTGCATAAGTCTCTTTTTGAAATAAACTTACATCATTGTCTATTTCATCCAAATATTCATTTTCATATGAATCAATTGAAAAATTGCTTGTTTCTAAATGAGTGTAATCAATTACTTTATCTAATTCAATATTTAAATCAGTTGAAATTTTTGATCTTAAGTAGTCCAAAGTCACTTGGTTGACATTGTATAATTCTTCATTTATTTCATCAAAAAATTCAATTCTTGTATTCAAATTATCATTTATATTTTTAACTCCATATTTTTTTATTAAATAGTGATAATAAAATTCAATAAATGTTAAATTTAATTTGTTTATACTTTCATTGCTAAAGAAATTTTTATTTCTTGATAAAATTTCATCTACATCTTTATAACCATCAGGTATTAATATGAAAGATACTTTTTCAAAATATTGATTTAATATTCTATAAGATTTAATAGCTGAATTCATTCCAGGTATATCATTATCAGCAATTAAATTAATATTTTTAGAATACTTTTTTAATTTTTTTACTAACTCCTTATTAAAAGAAGTCCCCATTAAACCAACGGCGTTCTTTATGCCTGATCTATAAAGAGATATTACATCAAAAAAGCCCTCTACTATGTTTATAGTATTGTTTATTCTTGAATTATTTATTGCTAAGTTCAAATTATATAAAACTAAAGATTTTCTAAATAATTTTGTCTCTGGACTATTTAAGTATTTAGCACCTGCTTTGTTAGATATATCTCTTCCTGAAAAACCAATTATTTCTCCAAATTCATTTTTTATTGGAAAAATAATTCTATTAAAAAAATAATCAAGTATTTCCCCATCCTTCTTTTTTGCTAATCCTGCATCAAATATTTGATGCATAGAATAACCTTTATTTAAAAGATAAGTGTACAGTTTATAGCTTCCTAAAGGTGCATAACCAATGCTAAATTCTTCTATATCTTCTTTGGTAATTTTTCTAGAAATTAAGTAACTTTTAGCTTCATCGCTTTGAGTAAGATTATATGATCATAAATTAGTTGCTTCTATATTTATCTCTTTTATATAACTATATAATTCATCGCCATTTTTACTAATATCATTTTCAAAGTTTAACTCTATTCCAATTTTCTTTGCAGCTATATTTACAGCATTTATATAAGAGGTTTTTTCAAATTCAGATATAAATTTAAAAACATTGCCTCCCATGCCGCAAGAAAAGCACTTAAATAGTTGCTTGTTTTCAGAAATGGAAAGAGATGGTGTTTTATCATCGTGAAAAGGACAAATGGCTACATAATTATTACCCTTTTTAGTTACATTGATATAACTTGAAATAACATCAACAATATTTGATTTTTTTTGGATTTCTTCAATTTTTGAATTTGGTATTCTATTCATATTTATATATAATGTTTTAATATTAAAAAAATTAGTTTGTAATTTTCATTACAAACTAATTTACTTATACAAGTCATCAATAGATGAAGTTAAAAAGTCGTTGTTTCTTTTCGCGTTTTTGTTATCGTTAGGTTTTTTCTGTTTAGCATCGGTGTTAAATTTTGCTTTAAATTCATCATTTATACTAACAAGAACTTCTTTATCTTGAGAATCCATTCTTATTAATATAGTATAGTCTTTCAATTCCATTCATTTATCTAACAAATCAGGTTTAATTATTTTAAGGTAATTAAGAACGGCACCTTTGTAGTAATAAGCTTCTGTTGACAAGTTTTTCCTAGATATTATGTCATTCATAATTATGCTATTTATTGGATTCTCTTTTGGTTTTTCAATTCTCTTATCTTCTTTATCAGATACTAATGTAAGCATAAATATAGGTGAAGCTTGCATATATAAGAAAGGATGCTTTCCTGTTACTTCAGTACCTACAGGTACATTAAGTAGAGGTATGTGAAACATTGGATTCATAGGTGTAAATGAAATTTGATAACCATTTTTATCATTAAATATTTCATTATATGATTCAGATTGCATTCTAAAAAGTTCTATCTCTTTTTTTACGTCTTCTAATTTGAACTCATCTTTAAAAGCCTCCTTTAAAAATCCTATTATTTCTTTATCAGTCTTTCCTAAAAAAACAGAAAGAATTAAGATATTATTTTTAATTAAGAACCTCTGGTTATAAGAAGAAAGTTTTTCTATTTTTTTAGATCTTAATTCTTTAAAGTAATAACATGTTGAGTAATTAGAGTTTACAAAAAACATCAATTTAATGTAATTCAT
>JABSQC010000006.1:4669-12232 GCA_013214845.1 Mycoplasmataceae bacterium | reverse complement strand
AATTATATCATTGCTTTTTAATTGTTTCTTGTGATAAGTTCTCAGCTTATTGCTTATAAATAGTGATAAATTTGATATTTTCTATTATTTCTTTATTTTTATATGTGTAATAAACCAATTTTTTAAGATTATTCTCTGTATAAAGATAATTTTGGTTTAAGGTATGCTGTCATAGTATAGGCAATTAATAATATTAAAATGTTTATTAAAGCAATAACAATGAATGTGTATAGTATTTGAATTCCACTAGGAAAAATAGAAAGAGTAAATAGTGAGACTATAGCTCCTGTTGAACCAGAAACGGCTCCACCAATTAATTTAACAAGAGGAATTGACACTGCAAATCCAAGAGTCAAGATGATCGGATAAGATATATAAGATATGATGGTAGTTTTAAAACTTGAATGACCTAGTGTTTTAAGAGAATTTGTATTATTTTTGTTATCCCTTATTATTTCGTTAATTACTATAAATATAAGAGAGATAGCAGATATAACTGCCATTATAGCTATAGGTGTTACTGATGTTTGAAAGCTTTTTACTGTAGGTTTTGCTAGTCTAGTAATTACACCTGAGAAGTCTACCGCTATTCCTGATAAGTATTCAGTATTATTTCCAATAATTTTTTTAACTAATTTACTGTCTTCTAATAAATAGACATTATCTGAGAAAGAAGCTCTTGAAGGTTTATCTTTAGCAGCAAACAAATCATACATTGTTAGTGTATTATCATAGTAGCTATTAATTGTTGAATCATATTTTCCGGTGTTTAAACCAGATAAATCTAGAGCTAGAGATTTTGACATTTTATTTCCAAGGTTTGAATAAGATGCACTTAATGGACTATTAAATTTATCACTTGCATCTTTTACATTAGAGTTGGGTAAAAATACAAATGGGAATGATGATGGAGGTATTTCTGAATTAGCAAATATGTTATTTTTAGCAGAATGACCTGGTACAGTTACATTTGATTTAAGAATGTCATCTCAATCTGGATCGCCTAGTGAAAGGAATGCATTTGTAATGAATGGCGCATCAACATAACCACCAAAGTATACTTTTATTCTTCTTTCTTCAAGAGTTAAGTTTGAGTTTGAACTATAGAAAGAAAGAGGGATATTTAAATACATATATTCTCCATTTTCATCTTCAAAAAAGTTATATTCTTCATCAAAGATAGTGCCACCATTACTAGTAACATATGAAGAATTTATATAGAATTCTACCTTTCCATCTTTTATTCCATTATCTGAATCTTTCATATTAGAATAGTATTTTCCTTTAGTACTAAAGGAATCATATATGTATTCAAATTTATCAACAAAAGTTAGACTTATGTTAGTTTTTACTTCAGCATTTGATATTTTTTTGTTTAATATATTAACTGAAAAGCTAGGTATAAAGTACATCAAAGTCTCAGCTGCACTATCTATAACATCGTAACCAAGAGTTATACCTAATGATTCACTATAAGTAGTCAAAAATGAACTAGAGTAATTTGTACTACTTTCTGATAAAGATGACTCAACTGCATTATAAATATTAGTTAACTCAGTAGTATCTGCTGCGTTTGAAGGACTTGAGTCACTACAATTAACAATAGTTGGATATGACGCAAAAATTTCATTTAAGTAAATTAATGTTTGGTTTGGTATATATGTATTACTAATTGGATTATTAACCATATAGTCTACTACAATCGAATCAAACTCATCACAATATGCATTTCTTCTTCCATTTGCTTCACCTTCTTTTACTAATTTATCTATGTTTGTTTCATCTATTCCGAAAGTATACTCTGTAATTGTTCCATTATTTATACCCTCTATAAAATCATCATTACTTATTGTAGTCACTTTAGAATCTCCGCCACTTTTAATAGGAGAAGTTATTAAAGAGACATTTGGTCTACTATATTGTTTTGCATACTCATCTACACTTCTTTCTAAAGTATCGCTAATTGAAAAACTTAACAAAATAAATATAGATATTGATAAAGAGGAAATAAAAATAGCAGACGATTTGGCATATGTTCTTATTGAACTCTTCATTGAATAAGAATTTGTAAAGGAAAGTTTATTTGAATTATCTAAAGACTTTACAAGAAAATTAGGTTTTGCTAGAATTTCATCTTTTACTAAAGATAAAGTTGGTTTAGATATAAAGAAGAATCTTGCGACAATAAATGTAAAGGATATAAAAACTAGAAAAGGGAAAAATATAGTAAATGCTATCGATGATCAAGTAATGTAATATAAAGGCAATGCAAATGAAAAAGCTGAAGATTGTATCCCTCCTCATATTATGTTCATTAATGGTGTTAATAAAAATGTAAAAGCGAAACCTAATAAAAGATAAATTATTATCTTGGTAACAAGCAAGAGAGATATCGTTGATTGTGAATAACCTAATGATTTTAAATTACCCATTCATGTAACATCAGTTCTGAATGAACGAGAAATTAAAAATGCTATTACAATTAAACCAACAATTAATATAAAAAAACTAAATATGTTTACAGAAGATATACTTGAATTTAGTTTTGTGTAAGTATAGTTAAAATTGTCATTAGAGGCTCAAAAATTAGGTGCATGCATCAAATTACTTGTACTCAATGTAGACTCGGGATTTCCAGCAGGTATAGAAGATGCGTTCACCGCTCCTCTAAAGTATATTTCATGTTTAGACAACACACTGTCATAAATCACTGATTCTTGATTTACATTTCTAAAAACATCAAATATGTCATTGTATGTATTAATGCCATTTTTTTGTAAGTAATCAAAGTCATTAAATTTATTCATTGATATAAAGAAGTCATAAGTTACATCAGGAGTTCTAGGAGATACGTTTGCTATATTATGTGATGTAAGTGTATTGTAAGTTGTAGAATTTCAGTCACCGTCAATGTCTGTGTAATTCTCTTCTAGCATTTTATATAAAGTGTCTTCATTTACAAATAAAACAATATTGTTTGTTTCTATTCATGATTCATAAGAGACAGAAATAGTAGAATCTACATGTTGATAATCAGAAGGTTTGATGTATTGCATACTCTCTGCTGTATCAATTATCTTAATATCATTAGAGTATTTATCTAAAGTAATATAATCATTCTTACCTAAAGAATTCAAGTCGCTTGATTCATGTTTGAAATCTAGTAAGTAAGCCTCATTAAGATTTAAATCCCTATATTCTCCAGAAGTAATTGGTTGATTTACTATAACACCATTATCATTTGTATTTCTATTATTTGCATCAGGAACTGTAACTACTCTTACTTTATTAGGGGCAAAACTACTAGAATTATTGTTTATAGAAAACCCAGTAAAAGTAGAAGTAGCATTAAAAGAGTAAGAGAAACTATAATTAGTATCTATGAATTCTTTTTGAATCTCTGCCAAATGATAATCTGCACAATACAAGTAACTATTCTGTAAACCTTTTGTTGAAGGATGATTTTTAGAACTTAGAGACATATCAGTTTTCTTTGAACCAATTTTATAAAGTGGACTAGAATTTGAAAAACTCTCCATTAATTTTGAATCGTATGATTTTTCATTTATCAAATCCACACAAGAGTCAGATTTAGACATATAGTCTCTATCATATATATCAGACGCATTACCACCACTTCAAAAAAGTCTTCCGCTTGAGTCTGTCGTTGTTTTTGTAGCTCTTTGATCATCAGGATTAGTCAAAATTGATTGTCCATTAATAGTTGCTACGTCAATCTCTCCTGAAGCTCCATTTGACTTGTCTAAATAAAATCCCTCTGTTGTGATGTCTCCTGCGTGTATATTTCCAAATGAAGTGTTATAGTTAACAAAATCATCATAAAATTTATCTTCATAATAATAGTTAGAAGTGTGTGCTGATAAGACTATAGTAAAAATTACTCCAAAAAAAAGCGAAAAAGCTAAAAAACTAATAGTTGCACTTTTGCTCTTTTTACCACGTATTTCATTAAGTACTGATTTTGATATAACCTTGAATCCTTTTCAGTATTTTACATATATTAATATAATACAAAATAGCATTACCGCAGATAAAGATAGTAAAATTATTGACAAATTACTCATAAAAAAATTATATCATTGATAATAATTTAAACATAATATATACAACTTATAAAATTAATTTCTATATAATGATAATTTTGGTCTAAGATTTTTTGTCATAGCATATGCTATCAGTATTATTGCTATATTAATAGAAATAATAATTAGGAGTGTATATAGAATCTGAATGCCACTTGGGAAAAGAGAAAGAGTAAATAGTGACATAATGCTACCAGTAGAGGATGACACTGCACTTCCTATTAAATTAGTAATTGGAATTGAAATACCAAATCCTATAAGTAATATTATTGGATATGAAACATATGAAATAATTGTAGTTCTAAAACTAGAATGACCAAGTGTTTTAAGTGAATTAGTGTTATTTTTGTTATCTTTTATTATTTCATTAATTACTATAAATATCAAGGAAATTGCAGATATGATTGCCATTATGGCTACGGGATTAACAGATTTCTGAAAGCTTTCAACAGAAGGATTTGCTAGCTTAGTTATGATACCTGAAAAATCTACAGATATTCCTGATAGGTATTCCGCGCTATTAATGCCAATAAAGTTTTTTAATAAATTAATATCTTCAAAAAGATAAACTTTTTGAGAAATTGCAGCACTGGAAGGACTACTCTTGGAGTTAATTACATCACTAATTGTCAAAGTTTCATTGTAATAACTATCAATTACATAATCATATTTAGTTGGGTCTAAATCTGATAAATCTAATGCAAATGATTCTGCCATTTTGCTTCCAAAATTTAAGTATGATAAACCTAAATTATTTCCATATTTTAAACCTAAACTGTTTACATTTGAATCAGGTAAGAATACAAATGGATATGAAGAAGGAGGCACTTCAGAAGATGCAAATATATTATTATTAGCTGAGTGTCCAGGTGTTGTCACATTTGATTTTAAAATATCATCTCAATCTGGGTCACTTAATGATAAAAATGCATTAGTAAAGAAAGGAACATTTACATATCCTCCAAGATACACTTTTATTTTTCTTTCCTCAGGTGTTAGAACTGAGTTAGAGCTGTAAAAAGAATAAGGCATGTTTAAGTACATATATTGCCCCTCTTCATCTTCATAAAATCTATGTTTATCAAAAGGTGTTTCACCAGTTCCGTCCTCGACATAACCAGTATTTATATAGAAATATATTTTCCCGTCTTTAACACCATTGTCTGAATTTTCCATTTCAGAATAATACTTATTTTTACTAATAAATGCATCATTTATATATTTAAATTTATCAACAAATGCTATATTCAAATCAGATTGTGGAGCTGGATTAGAGTCATTTTTATTCAATAAATTAGCTTCAAAGCCTGTTAGCAGATACATTAATGTCTCTGCACTAGTATCAATCACATCATATCCTAAGGTTATACCTAAAGAGTTGCTATATGTATTGTGGAACATACTTGTATAGTCTGTATTTCTATCTGCAAAAGATGATTTAATTGCACTATAAGCGTTGGTAATTTCATCTACATTTGAAGCTGCAGTTGGTGTTGTATCACTACAATTAATGCTAATAGGATATGCACTGAAAACTTCGTTTAAGTCACTTAATGTTTGATTTGAAATATATGTGTTTTTAATTGGAGTAGAAATTAAATAATCTACGACTATTGAATCAAAAGAATCACAATGTCCTTTTCCTTTTCTTGGTCCATTTGCTTCACCTTCGGTTATAAGTTGTTGCTTGTTAGTTTCGTCAATACCAAATGTATATTCAGTAATTATTCCATCATTAATTCCGTTAATAAACTCTTCATTACTCATTGTTGAAATTTTAGAATTTCCACCACTCTTAATAGAAGAGGTCATTAAAGAAACATTGGGTTTCGCATACTCTTTTTGGTATTCATCTACACTTCTTTCTAATGTGTCGCTAATTGAAAAACTTAATAAAATAAATACAGATATTGATAAAGAAGATATTAAAATTGCAGATGATTTTGCATATGTTCTTATAGAGTTCTTCATAGAGTATGAATTCGAAAATGAGAGTTTTGTAGATTTGTCTAGAGATCTTACAATAAAATTTGGTTTTGCTAAAATTTCATCTTTTACTAAAGATAAAGTTGGTTTAGATATAAAGAAGAACCTTGCAACAATAAATGTAAATGATACAAAAATTAAGAAAGGAAAAAATATAGTAAATGCTATCGATGATCAAGTTATATAGTAAAGTGGCAAGGCAAAAGAGAAAGCAGAAGATTGTATGCCGCCTCATATTAGATTAAGTAACGGGGTAATAATGAATGTAAGAAGGATTCCAAGTAGAAGATAAATAATTATCTTAGTTACTAAAAGCAGAGATACAGTTGATTGTGAGTATCCTAATGATTTTAAGTTACCCATTCATGTAACATCATTTCTAAATGAACGAGAAATTAAAAATGCTATGACAATTAAACCAATAATAAGAATAAAGAAACTAAATATATTTACAGATGAAATACTTGCTCCTAGTTTATTGTATGTGTATTGAAAGTTGTCACTAGAGTATCAAAATGAAGGAGTGTGAACTACATTACTGAAAGTCATTGATGACCCTGGTTCCTTTGCAGGAAGGTGAGCTCCAGGTACAGTACCTCTAAAGCTGATATTACTGTTATCAATAATATATACGTAAGCATCCCCTTCCCTCACGTTGATCATATATTCATATATGTCTCTATATGTTTCTATTCCATTCTCTTTTAGGAAACTAAAGTTATTTACTTCATTCATAGATACAAAAAAATCATAAGTTACATTAGGTTGCTGAGGAGATGTGTTTGTTAAAGTATGTTGAGTGAGAGTATTATAAGTTGTGGAATCTCAGTCGCCGTCAATATCTGTGTAATTTTCCTTTAATATGTTGTATAGTGTATCTTCGTTAACAAATAAAACAATATTATCTGTTTCAAGTCATGGTTCGTAAGAAACAGAAATTGTTGACTCAACATGATGATAATCAGATGGCTTTATATATTGCATACTGCTTGCTCTATCAACTATTTTTATATCACTAGAATACTGATTAAGATTTATATAGTCATTTTTATTTAAGGAATTCAATTCCCCGGAATCATGCTTGAAATCTAATAAATATGCTTCATTAAGATTTAGTTCAGTGTATTCTCCAAATGTGTTTGGTTGATTAACTATAACGCCGTCATCGTTTGTATTTCTTTCATTTGCTTCTGGGACAGTAACTATTCTCACATTATTTGTATTAAATTTTTTTGTACTTGAATTAATAGAAAATCCTGTAAAAGTGGACGTAGCAGTAAATGAATAAGAAAAATTCTTATTAGTGTCTTTCAAATTTCTTTGCATTTCAGCTAGATAATAATCAGCACAATATAAATAACTATTTTGTAAACCTTTCACAGATGGTTCTTTTTTAGAACTATATGTTTTGTCAGCTTTTTTAGAACCAATTTTATATAGTGGACTAGAATGTGAAAAGTCTTCCATTAATGTT
>JABSQC010000006.1:0-4659 GCA_013214845.1 Mycoplasmataceae bacterium | reverse complement strand
GATAACAAACGGTTTTTAGTCTCCCATCCCGGTTGTAATGTTGGATCATTTGTTGTCCCTTTTATTAGACTTACACAAGAATCAGAATTAGATAAGTAGTCTCTATCAAACAAATCATTTATAGTACCACCACTTCAAATTAGTCTACCACCAATATCCTGTGTTATATTTTTTCTTATATCATCTGGATTATTCATAATAGATTCGCCGTTTACAGTATTTTTCTCTATTTCACTTGAAGAACCTTTTGCGTCAGATAAGAAAAAATCATCGGTAGTTATATCACCTGCATGAATATCAAAAAGAGATGTATTATAATTAACAAAATCATCATATAATTTATCTTCATAGTAATAATTAGATGTGTGTGCTGACAAAACTATAGTAAAGATCACACCAAAGAAAAGAGAAAAAGCTAAAAAAGAAATTGTTGCACTTTTACTTTTTTTACCACTTATTTCATTAAAAACAGATTTAGATATAACCTTGAAACCTTTTCAGTATTTTACATAAACTAAAATAAGACCTATTGCCATTACTGAAGATAAAGATATCATTATTATCGACAAATCACTCATAAAAGAATTATACTTTATAAACAAAAAACAAAAAAAGGAAGATTTCCTTTTTTGTTTTTTTGTTTTTTTATTTTTTGTTATCTATAAATTTGAAATCAACTCTTCTATTGACTCTTCAGTAACAGAATTTTGTTCATCGAATGAATCTGTTGATATTTGGAAATCCACTGATTTAGCTTCTTTTAACTCGTGTAAATCATTTATAAATGCATACTTTCCATCAAGTTTTGACGCACCAGTTCCTGCAGGAATTCTTTTACCAAGTATAATATTTTCTTTTATACCTGTAAGAGTTTCATACTTTTTAGTAAGTGCTGCTTCTACTAGAGATTCAGCAGTTCTTTGATATGAAGCTGATGCTAGGAATGAATCATATTGTGTAGGTAATGGTTTTACACCTGTTAACTCAGGAACAAAGTAAACTGGTAATTTTCCTTTTTTAAGAAGTTTTTCATTTACAGCCTCAACTTTGTAAAGATCTGTTTTTTGACCAAGGAATAATTTAGAATCTCCTGGGTCCATAACAATAACTTTTGAAAGCATTTGTCTTACAATAATCTCAATATGTTTATCAGATATAACAATACCTTGTAGTCTATATAGTTTTTGAACTTCTTTAAGAAGATATGATTGAAGAGCATCTATACCTGCATATTTAAGAAGTTCATAAAGTTGTATTGAACCTTCAGTAATTTTATCTCCAGGTTTTAAAACATCTCCCTTCTTAATTCTTAATCTTGAATATATAGGAGCTTTATACTCTATGCTTTGAATTTCATTAGATACAGTAATTAGATAAGAGTTTGATTCTTGTTTAATTGAAGCAACTTTTCCATTTACTTTTGCTATTACAGCAGCAGATTTAGGATTTTTGTTAGCATCCAATAATTCCATAAGTCTAGCAAAACCTTGTGTAATATCTGAAACACCAGCTACACCACCAGTATGGAATGAACGCATTGTTAGCTGTGTACCAGGTTCACCAATTGATTGTGCTGCAACTATACCTACAGCTTCACCTAGAGATACTTTAGTTCCTGTGGCTAAGTCAATACCAAAACATTTTTTACACAATCCGTTTCTAGTTTTACATGAAAGAACAGATCTTATTTCAACTTCCTCAATTTTTGCTTTGACTATGTTCATTGCAATTTCTTCAGTAATTAATTCATCTTTAGATACTATTCCATCTATATCTTTTGCAGAATATCTATTTATAATTCTATCTTCTAAAGATTCAATTACAGAACCTGTTCTATTATCAACAATAGCTCTTACTGTTGTACCTTCTATAGATTTACAATCTTCTTCTTTTATTGTAATATTTTGAGCAGCATCAACTAGTCTTCTTGTTAGGTAACCAGATTCAGCTGTTTTAGTAGCAGTATCAGATAGACCTTTACGTGCACCGTGTGTAGATAAGAAGAATTCAAATGATGTTAGACCAGTTTTAAATGAAGATTTTATCGGAATTTCTTCAATTGGTCTAGCAATAATTCCTTGTCTCTGTAGAGCAGCATATTGTTGAACTGGTTTAGACATCAATCCACGTATACCAGCTAATTGAAGGAAGTTTGAAATGTTTCCTCTGGCTCCTGAATCCATCATTTGGAATAATGAATTTCTTTTTTGTGAGACAAGTTGAGAATCTAGTTCATCCTTAACTTCATCTTTAACTTTTGATCAAACATTAGTTGTAGCTAAATACCTTTCATCATCAGTAATATAACCAAGTTTTTTCATTTTTCAAAGTTCATCAACTTTTTTATCACCTTGAGCTAAAATTTTATCTTTAGCATTAACATCAATCAAGTCTCCAATAGCTATTGATATACCAGATTTAGATGAGTATTTAAATCCTAAGTCCTTTACATTATCGAGTACATCTGAAGTAGTTAAGTTGTCATAATTATGATGAACTATCTCAATTACTTTTGCCAACTGTGATTTATTTATAGGAGAAATAGATTTTATAGAATCTAATTTTTCTCTAATTTCACTAGCATCTTTAATTAAGAATCTTTTATCTAAATCTTCTACCTTTCTACCCAGTACTTCATTTATATATGGGAAGTCCTCTGGGAATGATTCATTAAATATAACTCTACCAACAGTAGTTACTATATATCTGTAGTTATCTCTAATTTCCTTTGATATTCTGTTACCAAAAGCACTAGATGAAACAACTATTTTAGCATGAGTAGATATTCCATTTGTAAGATATGCATTTTTTGCTTCTTGGAATGAAGAGAATACCATTCCTTCATTTGTTTCTTTCTTAATTCCAAAGTTTGTTAAGTAGTAAACACCCAATACCATATCCTGTGAAGGAGAAAGAATTAGTTTACCATCTTTTGGAGAAAGAATGTTAGCTCTTGATATAACAAGTTCTCTAGCTTCTGCGGCTGCCTTATCAGACAATGGCACGTGAACT
The DNA here is from genome assembly GCA_013214845.1 of Mycoplasmataceae bacterium. Classification (GTDB taxonomy): domain Bacteria; phylum Bacillota_I; class Bacilli_A; order Mycoplasmatales; family Hepatoplasmataceae; genus DT-50. Next base: position 1,647 of record JABSQC010000006.1, on the reverse strand, counting down.
GCCATTTGGTCACCATCGAAGTCAGCATTGAAGGCAGGTGTTACAAGAGGGTGAAGTTTAATAGCTTTACCATTAGTAATTATTACCTCAAATGCTTGAATAGATAATCTATGCAAAGTGGGAGCACGGTTTAAAAGAACTGGTCTTCCTTTTACAACTCTTTCCGCATATTTTCAAATAATTTCATCTTTATCTTCAAGAAGTTTTTTAGCAGCTTTTACATTATGTGCTACATTTTCATCCATTAAAAGATTAATAATAAATGGTTCATATAGTTTTATCACCATATCTCTTGGAAGAGCACACTGATTTAGTTTCAAGTCAGGTCCAACAACTATTACAGAACGTCCTGAGTAGTCAACACGTTTTCCAAGAAGGTTTTGTCTAAATCTACCCTGTTTACCTTTAATATTTTCAGTTAATGATTTAAGTTGTCTACCATCTTTTGAAAGAACAGGAATTGCTTTTCTTTGGTTATCAATTAAAGCATCAACAGATTCCTGAAGCATTCTCTTTTCATTTTGAATAATTAGTGGCGGAGCATCTATTTCTATTCAAGATTTAAGTCTATTATTTCTAATAATTATTCTTCTGTATAATTCATTGATGTCAACAGTTGAGTGTCTACCTCCGTCTAGTTGAATTAATGGTCTTAAGTCAGAAGGTATAACTGGTATGTTTTCTAAAATCATTGATGCAGGATCTTGCCCAGATGAAATAAATGATTCTACAACTTTTAGTCTTCTAAATAATTTTGACTTATTCTTGTTTTTCTTAATTTGTCTTTTTATAGAAGATCTGTTTTTCTTAAGATCATAATTTTTAAGAAGTGTTTGAATGGCTCTCGCAGATGTATCAATTCTAATATCAGTATATGCAGCAATTATCTCATTATATACATAGAAGTCGATACCAAATGAAGTACCTATATTTGAGTTATTTGTTTCAACAAGCTCGTTTAAAGTAGCTGAAATGTAATTAATTTGTTCTTGATCAACGTTTTTTGCTTTAGATTTTTTTAGAATATCTTCAAGAACACCCATGTAAAATTTAGGAGCATCATTTATAGAAATAATTTGCTTTTCTTTTACTTTTTTGTATTCAGGGTCTTCTTGTACAACAATGTGTGATTTTAAGTATATAACAGCTTCAAGTTCTTTTTGTTTTAGATCTAGTAATAGTCTATACATTGAGTAGTTAACTTTTGTAAATCAAATGTGAGCTACAGGTGTTGCTAACTGTATGTGTCCCATAAATCTTCTTCTTACTGAAGATGAATATATAATCGATTCACCACAATTTAAACATTTTCTTCCCTCGTCAACTCTTTTGTGTTTTTTACCACAAACAGGACATCTATAATCTTTAACTGGACCAAAGATTCTTTCACAGAATAAACCTTCTTTTTCTGGTTTAAATGTTTTATAGTTAATTGTTTCAGGTTTTTTAACTTCACCTTTTGATCAATTTAATACTTGTTCATTGGTTGCTATTGATAAATTTAAACTTTCTATATTATTTACAAATTTTTTTGAAACCTACTGTAAGAAAACCTTGGCTCCACGCTAGTAGGTCACTACTGAAATTTTGAAAAAATTAAAATGTCTGTAACTCCTTGTTGTGTGTTCAAATTTTATTTTTGACTTC
>JABSQC010000059.1 GCA_013214845.1 Mycoplasmataceae bacterium | reverse complement strand
CTAACATTATACATTATTTTTTTTTAAAAAAAAAGAATGAAAATTAAAAGCAAATTTTCATTTTTTAGAAGATACATTTGTCTAGTAAAAAAACGCATTAATAATGCGTTCCTTTTTATCTATTGAATTTTTTGTTGAACTTATCTATTCTACCTGCAGTAGATGCATTGTTTCTAACACCAGTGTAGAATGCATGACAATTTGAGCAAACATCTATAGTGATGTCTTTCTTTGTTGAAGAAATTTCTCTTTCTTTGCCGCAAGTTGAACATTTTGTTTTAATATTTGTAAAATATTCCGGATGTATATCATTTTTCATTATTTACCTCCTAAATACTAGGCTTTGTTAACAGAACCAAAAAGTTTCATTTTTTCTGTAACTGTAGCAGTCATTGAGACAGCTGCTCCAGCAAGTACTTTTCTTGGATCATAACCACCAAGTTCTTTATCTTTTTTGTCTTCAATATATTTTCTAACTGATGCAGTAAATGCTTCTTGTATTTCGGTATTAACATTTATTTTTGCTTCACCAGATTTAATAGCCTTTTGAATCATATCAGCTGGAATTCCAGAACCACCATGTAGCACTAATGGTTGAGGGAATGAAGCTGAAAACTCAGCCATTTCTTTAAAACCTAAGTTCGGTTCACCAGCATAGTGTCCATGTACTGAACCAAGTGATGCTGCAAGTGCATCTATTCCAGTAGCAGATATTTTTTTACATTCATCCAACTTAGCGTAGTTTACACCAGAACCTACAACTCCGTCTTCAACTCCTCCTACTGTACCAACTTCTGCTTCAACTGAAGCTTTATATTTTTTAGCTAACTTAACTACTTTTGTAGTTATTTCAACATTTTCCTCAATAGGTTCTTCTGAACCATCTATCATTACTGATGTAAATCCAGCATCTAGTGCTTCTTTACATTTTTCATATGATGAACCGTGATCAAGATGAAGAGCAACTGGTTGAGTTACTTCCATAGTTTCCATTAGTGCTTTAACCATTGCTCCAACAGTTTTAAATCCACCCATGTACTTAGCAGCACCTTCTGACACTCCAAGTATTGCTGGTGAGTTATTATCTTTTACAGCTTGTAAAACTGACTTTGTTCATTCTAAGTTATTTATGTTAAATTGACCTATTGCATATTTTCCTTTCTTAGCATCATTTAACATTTTAGTCATGCTTGTTAATTTATAATTTGCCATATTTTCTCCTATTCTACTATTTCAGACTGGTGCATATTACTAGCTTGTAGATTGTCTACTTCTTCAAATGTGAAGAATTCTCTAAGACTTCACTTATTGTTTCCAACCATTACAAATCTGTGGTCGAAATGAATACCAGTGTAAACATTGTTAACTATAGAACTTTCATTTTCAAGATTTAACTTTTCAAATATATCATTAAAGTGCATACCTGTCTTTAAGTTACTTGTTTTCATTTCTTCATAAATACCGTCTAGAATTTTCATTTTTTTATAATATCTCCTTTGTCTTTAAAATTATACTAAACAACAAGTAAATACCCATATTTTTTTACTGAGTTCTTTTTATCAGCTGTTCTCTCACTTAGGAAGATAGACTCATTAGTTATCTTATTAATCTTACCAGAGTTATATATAAGGATGTCTTCTAATTTAGATAATGAACTTTTATAAAAACTATCATTTAATTTCACTACGCTATATTCTTGGTTCTCTATCATTCCTTTTGTACTTTGTATAAAGATTTTTTCCTCATCTTTGTTATCAAGATTAAACACTTTCAACAATCTCCCTTGCATTAGAGACTTTGAAAGATTAGATAATATTTGATCATCTTCATTATTAAGTTCATATATAAAGTTTCTTACATATGAGTCATTTAGTTTTAAGAAATCATAATGAGAAATTGTGTCTGCATTTTTTAAAAGTTTATACTGTTCCATATTGCTTTTAAACTTATAATTCTTTTTATATAGTCATTCGATTCTATTTATTATTTGATTTAATAAAACAGAAAAGGCAAGGTCCTTAGGATGATTGTATACATTTTTGAACATATGATATCTACCTATCAAAAAGGTTTCAATAGTTGAAATTGAATCTGAATCAAAAACTAGTTCATCATTATATATATTAAAAGCTTTAATAAGTCACTCTAAGTTGAATGAGGAATAACCAGCGTTAGATAACTTATCATCTCTGAGTAAGTAATCAATTCTATCAACATCTATCTCTGATGAAATTATCTTGTTCATTCAATTTTTAGAATATTTACCATCAATTAAAAGTGCAATTTTTTTAGGAAAATCCTTTGAGTACATTGTAAGAACTTTATTGATATCAGAATCCGGATTTAAAATTATTTTCTTTGTAAATTTTTCGTGTCTTATATTTGTAAAAGCAATTTCAAATATATGTGAAAAAGGTCCGTGTCCTAAATCATGTAATAGAGCAGCACAAAGAACTAGTATTCTGTCTTCTTCTGATACTTTGCTATCTAATTTATTTAATATTCTTCTAGCAATTTCATATGTTCCTAATGAATGAACAAATCTAGAATGCTCAGCACTAGGATATAGATAAGATGTTCCTGCCAATTGTTTTATTTCTCTTAGTCTTTGAAACTCTCTTGTATGAATTAAATCACTAATTATTTTATTAGAAATTTTTATTCTTCCATGTACACTATCTTGGTATAAAACTCTAAATTTATAATCTCTATTTGTCATACATTTTTAACCTTCTTATAACTTCTTTCATACCAAGTATTTCCATAGACTCTTTTAGATCTGGCCCATGTTCCATTCCAGTTACCATAAGCCTAGTAGGCATAAATATAAGTTTAGGTGCTATTTTGTGTTCTTTTTTCAAAATGTTGAAGATTCCGGAAATTGTTTCTTTGTCAAAACTGCTGCTTTTTTCTATCTCATTTATTAAAACTTCTCTAACAGTATTAAAGTCTTGTGTATAGTTTTCATATTTATTAAAATCAATAAAAATTTTAGTAAGATCTTTAATCTCAATTCCAGATCTAATTTGTGGTTTAAATAGATTGTAAATTCTTTTTCTTAGATTTAAGTCATATTTTTTAACAAGTTCCCTAGGTGCATACTTTTCAATAAATGTAAAGTAATCCTCATCACTTAATTTGTTAATGTATTGATTATTGTATCATTCCATTTTTTTAGGATCAAATATTGCAGATGACTTTGAGAAACCTTCCTTATTAAATAATTCTATAAGTTCATCTATTGTAAATACTTCTTCGTGACCTTTGGGTGATCACCCTAGCAATGATAAGTAATTAATGATTGCTTCGGGTAGGTATCCCAAGTCTTTGTATTGTGAGATAAATTGAACTATACTTTCATTTCTTTTAGAAAGTTTCTTTTTATCTTCTCCTACAATAAGAGTTAAATGAGAATAAACAGGTATTGAAAAACCAAGATCTTCTTGTAGAAGTATCTGTTTAGGTGTGTTTGCTATGTGCTCCTCACCTCTCATTACATGAGTTATTTTCATCAAATAATCATCTATTACACTGGTGAAATTATATGTAGGGATTCCATTTGTTCTTAAGGCAACTCAGTCTCCAATTTCGTCGCAGTTAACTGTTATTTTCCCTCTTATCATGTCATCTCATGAAACATTACCTTCGTTTTTAGTCTTTATTCTTACTGAAAACTCCATCTTATCTTCAAGAGATTTAATTTCACTTTTACTTAAATCTTTGTGACTACATTGATGCATAAAGTTTCATTTACCTTCCTTTTTTTGTAACTGCCTTTCTGCATCAATTTCATCATTAGTGTGAAAACATTTATAAGCTTTTCCTGAATCAATCAATTCAGAAATATATTTTCTATATAAATCTATTTTTTCAGATTGTCTATATGGTCCATAGCTGGAGTTTGTATCTACAGTTTCATCTATTTTTATTCCCAATCATCTTAGTAAACTTAACTGAGAACTTTCACCACCAGTTACATTTCTTTCAGTATCTGTGTCATCTATTCTAACAATAAAGTCTCCTTTAAGAGACTTTGCATATAGAAAATTAAATAACGCTGTTCTTGCTCCCCCAATGTGAAGCATGCCTGTCGGTGAAGGCGCATATCTTAATCTAACTTTATTCATTCTATTTTTTTAATCCTTTTAGCTCATCT
>JABSQC010000058.1 GCA_013214845.1 Mycoplasmataceae bacterium | reverse complement strand
TACATGGACTAATAATGACATTTGGAAACTATACAGAAGTACGAGAATTAAAAAAAGCAAGAAAACTTGAAAAAAAAGAAAAAAAACTTAAAAACAAAGAACTAAAAAACAGGAAAAAAGATGAAAGAAAAAACAAATAAATATAACAACAAAGTAGTATATGAAATATATGTAAAAGCATTTAATGACTCAAATAATGACGGAATTGGAGACATAAAAGGAGTAACTGAAAAGTTAGAATATCTTTCTAATTTAGGAATTGATTACATATGACTTACTCCTATATTTAAAACAGATAACTATGATAATGGTTATGATATAGTTGATTATTACTCAATTAATCCTGAGTTTGGAACAATGGATGATGTAATAGAATTAATTGAGACTGCTAAAAAATACAATATCAAAATAATGCTAGACATGATTTTAAATCATTCAAGCATAAATGCAAAGTATTTCCAAGATTTAATTAATAACAAAGAAGATAACTCTGAAATGTTTCATCTTGTTGAATCAAAAAACGAGCCAACAAATTGAAAATCAAAATTTGGTGGAAGTGCTTGAAAATATGTAGAAAACTTAGATAAATGATATCTGCACTTATTTGCAGAGCAACAAATTGATATGAACTGAACATCTGAAAAATGAAGAAATGAAGCTAAAAATATTATTAACTTTTGATTAGATAAAGGAATAGGTGGACTAAGATTTGATGTTGTAAATTTATATGCTAAACCTGAAAATTTTATAGATGATAACAAAGGTGACGGAAGAAGATTTTATACAGATAATGAAAAGTTTGTAGATATCTTTACTGATTTAGCTAATAAAACTTTTAAAAAGAAAAAAGATATATTTACAGTGGGAGAGTTATCTTCTACAACTTATAAGAATATTGCAAAGTACACAAATGAAAAAAGCAAAATGCTAGACTCAGCATTTAGCTTTATGCATTTAAAAACAGACTATGTAAATAATAATAAATGAAATAATAAAGTTACAGATATCAAGGACTTTTTAAAATCTATAAAAAGTATGCAAAGGGAAGTTCAGAAAGGAAATGGTACAAATGCAGTGTTTCTAAATAACCATGATCAACCTAGAGCTAATTCAAGATTTCTTCCTAAAGTAGATAACTACTTAAGATCAACACTTTTAGCAAATTTCTATATAAATTTATCTGGTGTTCCATTTATATATCAAGGTGAAGAGTTCGGAATGACAAATCCTAATTTTGAATCACTAGATCAATTCATAGACATTGAAACTAAAAACAAAATAAATGAATTAAGAAGTGAAGGTTTTGATGACAAAGAAATATTACAAAAAGTTAAGCATAAGTCAAGAGACAATGGTAGATCTACCATGTGATGATCTTCTAATAAAAATGCTGGTTTTAGCAACCAAAAACTTGAACAACATCTTTCTGATAGATATAAGGAATTTAACTATGAAAAGGATATAAATTCAAATGATTCAGTATTTAAAGATTATCAAAGAATTATTGAATTAAGAAAAAATAGTAGCTCACTTATAAACGGAGATATTAAATTTAAACACATAGATAAAAGAATATGTGTTTACACTAGAGACAAAGGTAAAATTGTTGTAATTAGTAACTTTAGTGATACAACTTTAGATGCCAGTATGTACATTGATTTTAGCAAGTACAGACTTCTTTATTCAAACAGAGAATACAAACAATTTAGTGTTAAACCATATCAAACAATAACTTTAGATAGAAAATAATATGTATTTTAAATTTTATTTAATAAATTAAGAACACTTTCTTTGGTCTCTTCCTTACTAAATCTAGTCGTATTTATTACTTTATAAGGAATATTAAATTCTTCTAAATATTTTACTGTCAGTTTGTTGTATTCCTTGTGATAATTTCTATATCAACTATCGTCTCTTTTAATGTTATTAACTTCATTTTTTCTTCCCCTTTCTAATATTCTCTTTTTGAATTCATCAAATTCAATTTCAAGAACAATATAGAATTGAAAAATATTTCTGTCTTTTTTAATCTCTTCTAGTGAACTTACTATTTCCTTCTTAAAGTTGTCATAGAAATCTCTGTCTCTGCTTTTTATTCTAAGTTCATTTGCAACTAGCAAATCAATTAAGCCTCTATCGTGAATAGAGTCTTTTTTACTTTTTAAATTATTAACACAATAAGATAATCTTGAAGCAAGCATAATCATTTTCGCAAAATGGTTTGTTGTCTTGCCTTGTATAGATTTTTCATACCAAAAACTTATTACTGAATCACTTTTAATTTCTGTAAATGTATTATATTTATCTGACAATGAATTAATAATAGTTGTTTTTCCTGCTGCTGATACACCAGAAATAGTAATATTTTTTGACATACATAACAATTATAATTACTTAATCATTGGTTAATTATAATTGTTATGTAGTAATTTAATTTAAAAAACAATTACATTAGATAAAAATGAACAAAGTAATAAATTTTATAAAATATCATTGACTAATAATATCTGTTTCTTTTGTTTCATGTTTGTCTGTAGCAATTGCAGTTCCTTTAGCATTAAATTCTAATAAATCACCTAGTTACGCAGAAGATGGAGTAATTGAAATTTGAACAAACTGATCTCCAATTGATGGTTCATATAATATGTTTAAAGAAACATTTGTTGATGAATTTAATAAAGAATATCAAAGTGAGAACATAAGAGTTGAACTCGTAACTGTTTCATCAGAAGACGAAACTCTAGCTCAAACAGTTTCTAAGAAGCTGTCAGCAGGAGCTAAATCACCAAATATAGTTTTAGGAAATCCTTCTGATTCTATTATGTTTATAGATAAGTCAAATGATGCTTCTATATACTCATTAGAGGAAATATTAGTTTCAAGCGAATATGATTATATAAAAGATTCAATACAAAAAATTTACAGTAGTAATCAAGATGAATATATTATCCCTTATGCTCCTTTCCTTAACTCAGGTGAAGTGCTATATATTAATTCACAAATAATGTACGAATTTCTGAGTGATGTAATTAATAAAAAAAGTACCTATCACATTGAACCGGGATTTATGGACTCATTGCTTAAATCTAATGGAGTAGCAATTAATATAGATAACTATGACTTTAAAGCAGTGACTAATATTGATGGTAATTTACAAAATATTGACTTAGATGGTAATAATGAAATTACTAAAGAAGAGATGTTTGGTAGTTACAAAAATATATTTGAGTTGGGAAAAATATTTTTAGAATCATATAATGGACCAAATGGTAAAAAGGATACATCAAGTATTGAAATAAATGACCAGTCAAGTAATCTTAGTTTTTTTGACATAGATAATCCTACAAATACAACTATGTATTCAATATTTAGTTTAGTTGATGATTCTTGAAATGATTGACTTTCAAGTGAAACTAATGAACTTAACATGCTAACTGATGAAAAAACCAAAAATGCAATAAATGAATTTTACTTAAATATTTCAAATAATGCAGACTTATTAATAGCAGATCCGGTAAACCCACCAACTGTCCCATTTGTAAATAATGATTTATTAATGTTTGTAGGAGCAAACTTTAATTCAAAATACCTTAGCGATAACACAAAAGAAAATGTTCAATATGATGAATTTATTATGATTCCAGCTCCTACTAAGTTTGGAAATACCAACGGAAAGTATACTTTCACTTACTCTAAATCATTAGTGCCATTTAAATTTAATTATGATAATGCAAGCAAAGAAAATGAATATACAGCAAAATTTATTAAGTATGTGTTTGACAATATAGATTATGAATATTATTCAAATACAGGCTACTTACCAAATTTAAATAGTGAAATATCAGATGAATATATAAAATACTTAGAAAATATATCAAGTGATAGTTCAATACAAACTAGTAAAGCAGAATCACTTGCTAACTCATTACTAATTACAACAACATCTATAAGAGAAGTTTTAGCTTCTAGTGATGGTTCAATGTTTGTAGAACCAGTTAATAAATCCATTCCATATATTGAGCAAGTAATTAATAATATGTATTATGAAGTTGTTGGTAAGAAAATCAACACTAATTTTTATGATGAATTTGTAAGTAAGTTGGAGGTACTTATCTAAATGCTAGATGTAAATAATTTAAGTGTTACATATGAAGTAGATGAAGTAGTATCA
>JABSQC010000057.1 GCA_013214845.1 Mycoplasmataceae bacterium | reverse complement strand
GATATATTTAATTATTTCTCTAATACTGAGATATCTAGATTAAGATTCGGTATAGGAAATAATTTTTTATCTGGAGGGCAGTCAGATTATGTATTGTCTAATTTTTCACAATCAGAATTTTCTATTATAATAGATTTTTGTAATAAAAACTTATAAAAATTAAAGTTATTAATAGTATGTTTTTCTATATATATAAACATTTTATAATATGAAAAATAAAGGTATTCGTTTTGAAGAAAGAATATTAAGATCTTTAAATAATATGACAGTTCCTTCTCACTTTATAAAATCTCCTACACCAGTTTCTGTGCAAGAATCACTTGGTAATAGAATAACTAAAGGTTATTATAAGGAAAGTGCGTTAAATGATTTTGTAGGATCGTATAATGGAAAGTTTGTATTAATAGAAGCAAAGGTAACAAGTGAAAGATTAAATTACTCAAGAGTAAAAACTCACCAAATGTCTTCATTAGAATCAGCATATGAATCTAATGGAATGGCTTTAATAGTTATTTTTTTTCAAAAAGACAATAAAGTTATGGCAATAGATTACAAGGATATGAAAAAGAACTATAAAAAAGGAACTAGCATAAAAATTAATGATGAATCATTAAGAGAGATAAAAAATAAAAGTCCAGTTTTTCTGGACTTTGAAAGTTATTTTAATAATTATATTTAAATCTTAATTATCTAATCAATTAAAATTTATAGAATCATCTGATCTGCTATTTTTAATTTCAGCTTCAAGTATTATTCTTATTTCTTCTGAAAAGTGATTAAAGTTTTTAAGTTTTTCTCCCCTTCTTTTTAAGTCATTTAATGAAGCTATTATTTGCTTACTATATTTTCCTGATAATCAAGAAGTAAACATTTTTGATTCTTCAGGCATAAGATCATCAAGTAGAATATCTTGAAGTTCTAATATATAATTTGATACTGATGTAGATATAAGATTATCAACTATTTTTGATTTTATTGAAGTTACTAAATTAGAAATATTAATAGTTGACTTCAAATTTGAGTCAGTGGTAATATATTTTCTTTTGCTTAAGCTTAATAATGCTTTGTCAAAGTCTTTATCTTCAACATTCATAAAATCTCTAAGAGATTCAAAATTAGTATCAACAGAATCTAAATAATAAATAGAAAGAAGTAAATTTACTTCAGTACTATCAAGATCTAATTTTTTTTGATTAAGAATAATTATCTTATCTAGTGGTATTAAAGAATTAAATAAATCAATTTTCATATTATTAGATTAGTTTCTTCTCATTGTCATAATCAATGCTAATAAGTACATAATTTGCACTAATGATTGCATTACTGCAACAACATAAGTCATAGCTGCAGTATTTAGCATTTTTTTAATTCCATTTGCGTCTTGGTTTTCAGTTCCAGTATATCCATTATTAGCTAATATTTTAGAAGCTCTTGCAGATGCATTAAATTCAACAGGTAATGTAACTATTTGAAATAGTGCTACAGCTGCTAAACCAACAGCTCCAATAGCTAGCATTCAAACAGAGAATACAGGTATTGAACCAAAGAATAATGAACCGAAAAATATAATCATGAATGCAATATTTATTGTGCTTCCTGCAACCACTGAACCAGCTTTTGCTACAGGCATAAAGAAATCTCTAACTTTTATTCCTACATATGATTTATGTCATTGAACTGCATGACCAACTTCATGGGCAGCTATTGCTTCAGCAGCAATAGAAGCAGAACCATAAACCTCAGGTGATAAAGTAATTGTCTTATTTGTAGGGTTAAAATTGTCTCCTAGTTTTTTATTACCAGAAACAACTTTTACATAATCAATTCCATTCTTTGTAAGTAACTCTTGTGCTATTTGAGCACCTGACTTACCTGATGAATTTGGTGTTGCACCATATATTTTAAATGTCTTCTTGAATTTAGATTGAACTGCAACAGCAATAAACATTACAGCTATTATCATTAAAAATCAAAATCAAGGTTCTAGATATCATTCCATTTTATTTCCTCCGTCATTTTGTTTGAACTAAATAAAAAATAGTTCAAAATAAACTAAATTAATTATACTTTAAATATTTAATGTTTAGGAATAAATACTTTAAAAAATTAAATGACATTATCTTTTTTTAATATCTTTATAATATCGTCTACAATCTCTTCAGGAGATTTTGTAGCATCAATATTGATTAATTTTTTAGATTCTTCTTTAAAGTGTTCTGTTACTCAAGGAGTATTGTAGTACATGTCATATAGATCTTGTCAATATTTAACATCAACATCCATTTCAATTTCTCTTCCTCTTTCCTTAACTCTGTTTATTACCATATCTAATGGAGCTTTTAAAAGAAAGAAGTAATCTACTTTCGAATTCTTTTCAATAGATAATATATTATTATAGATTGCATGATATGCCAGAGAATTGAAAGTTCTCATATTTTTCTTTGTTGAGTGCATATTAGCAAATATATAATCTTCTAATAGATGTCTATCAAAAACCATATATTTTAACTTTGACCCAGGAACAGAAAGTTTTTCCTGACAATCAAGTAACTGCTTGTGCCTCAAAAGAAGAAAATCTAGCTGAGCTACTAAAGTTCACTTAACTGGATCTTCATAATATTTCTTTAAGTAAGGAGACCCTACAACTGGTTCTGGTTCTAGAATAGTAGACTCTTCTCCTTTAATTTCTTTAAGTTTTTTCTCTAATAAGTATGATACTGTAGACTTACCTATACCAACTGTTCCACCAATAACTAAAAACATTTATACTCCTTACTTGTAAATTGCTATAACAATAACAAGGTAATTATAAACAAAAGAAAATTAAAAAATTATTTTTTTTGCGATGACAGTCTTAGAAGGTCATTTACTTCATCTTTTGACAGCTTTCTGTAGTCACCTAGCTTTGCATCATGCAACTTAATGTTTCCAATTTTTACTCTAGTTAAGTTAATTACTTCAACACCTATAGCTGAAAACATTAGTTTTATTTGATTTTTTTTACCCTCTGTAAGAACTAGTTTTACTGATGATTCATTTCTTTTCTTGTCTTTTCTCATTACCTCTGCATATTGTAATGGAAGGGTTTTATAGTTATCAAGTATAACAACACCTTCTTTAAGCTTTTCAAGCATAGTCTTTGAAATCACCTTATTAACCTTTGCTATGTATGTCTTAGGCACATTAGAAGAAGGTGATTCAATTTTTCTTGAAAATTCACCATCATTAGTAACTATTATTAAACCTGTTGTATTAACATCTAACCTACCTACTGTAAATAAATAAGTGTCATTATTTATCAAATCAACTACTCTTTTGTTTTGAGCATCTACATTTGAGCAAATGTAACCTTTTGGCTTATTTAAGATGTAGTACTTCTTTTCTTTAACTAAAGAAATCAATTGATCATCAACCTTAAATTCATCCTTAACTGTGGCTTTTTCTCCTATAACAGCAACTTTATTGTTAACTTTTACTCTTCCCTCTTTTATTAGTCTTTCAGCGTCTCTACGTGAACAATATCCACCAGCACTAAGTATTTTTTGTATTCTTTCCATTTATGTTCCTTCTTACATATGAGTCAATGTCTAATTTAGGAGGTGCATATCAACCTAGTAAATTATCAACTGAATCAATCATTAGATCAGTATATATTTCATTTAAAGATGGGTTGAAATCAAGATTTAGTCCATCTATAAATGAGTCAATTCTCAATTTAACCATATTTACATCTGGTAAGTACTCAATTAAATCTATGTCAGATAGTAATTTTGGTGATTTTCTGTTTATTGATTTTATGTCATCTATATTTTTAAGTAATTCAAAAATTGGGTTTGTATGTTCAATATTATTTCTCATTTTCTTAACATCTGAAAAATATTTTATTTGAGAATTTATTTCTGCTTTATCAAAATTGTAGTTTCTTATTTCATAATTTATTTTTGAGTTATCTGATAAGTAGTTAACTGATGAATACATTTTTTCTTTTATAAATCCTGTGTCAACATTATCCATTATATTTCAAATAATTAAATCATTAGAGTGTTCAAGTCAATCTTTATGTAATTCTTTTCCATTTGAAATAGTATCTAGTACAGAGAAAACGCTTTTTATAAAAGGTGAAAATACTTCATATATTCAAACTTTATGCCCATATGATAGTCTTGCTAATTGCTCT
>JABSQC010000056.1 GCA_013214845.1 Mycoplasmataceae bacterium | reverse complement strand
GTATTTTATTTTTTCTACTTATATAATCAAAAAAAGTTTTGTTTAATATAATTAAAGTAATGAGTGAAGATCTATTAAGAGAAGATAAAGAAACATCAATAGTAAAAAGAAGTTTTATATGTTCTGGTTTTTACTTGCTTACAAGCACAGACTCTATTTATATATCTGATGATTCTAATGTATCTAGAAAAGACACTTATGATTCTAATGATCAAAGTTTTTTTGATTTAAAAATGCTAGATAAATTGAGAAGAACTTTTGAAAGAAAGTATAGTGGTAATATTGTAGATTCTATAATAATGGAAAGACACAATGATGAAATAATTGCAATATTTATGAATAAAACAGGCAAATATTTTGTTCATAACTATGAAAACAATTCTTCTTATAAAGAGGTTAATTTGATAAATATTGCTAAAGACATAATTGAAAGATGAGGTGTCGGTAATAAAGACATGTTTTGATGAGAAGTAGTAAGAGAAGACGATAATAAAGAAACATTAAAAGGCGCAGCAATGATACAACTTAAGGAATTTGATGAGTATAATACTGTAAAAAATCAACCTATAACTACTTTAATGAGTTGATTATTACATAGTAACGAATTAGCAAAAGAATTTACAATTATGAAAAATATAAGAGTAGATGAAGATAAGGAAAGCAATAATGAAAAATCTATGTTAGAACAAATTAATTACTTTAAAAGAAATCCTAACTTACTAAGATATTCTCATTTACAAGGTAAATTAGTATTTAATAAAAATGAAAGCAATTGAGAGTCTTTTGAAAATCTTGAAAGCTTTTTAGAATACAAAAATTCATTATATAAAGTTTAAATGTTATTTATAGTCATCTATAACACTTTTTTAAATGTTTATTAAAAAGTGATAAATAAAAAGTTAATAATAAGTCCTGTGAGAAATAATTTTATTGGAGAATGAAATGAAAATCACAGATGAGAATTTAGTTATAGAAGCTAAAGATGTAGAAAACAAAAATCAAGTTTTTGATATTTTTGCTAATCTCTTGAAAGAAAATAATTTTATAAAGAATACAACAAATCTTGTAAATGCATTTAAAGAAAGAGAATCTCAAATGACTACTGGTTTAGGGAAGGGTATAGCCATTCCGCACGCGACCTCTAGTGAGATAAAGGAACCTAAAATCCTTGTAGCAAAGTTAGATAAAGTTGATTGAAAAAGTTTAGATAAAAGTCCTGTTGATGTAGCCATAGCAATTGTGGTTCCTGAAGGACAAAGAAAAGAACATTTTGAATTACTAGCAAGTATTTCTTCTAAGTTTATTGAAGATGAAGTTATAGAAAAATTTAAAAATTCTTCCAATTCAGAAATAGTTGAGTTTTTAAATAATCTAAAAGTTGATACTAGTTCTAGTAAAACTAAAAATGATAAAAACAACTCTAAAGATAGCGTTACTATAGTTGGAGTAACAACTTGTACAACAGGTGTTGCCCACACTTTTATGGCTGCAAAAGCAATAGAAGATGAAGCTAAAAAAAGAGGATGAAATGTAAAAGTCGAAAAACAAGGTCAAATGACTAAGGATAGACTTACAGATAAAGATATAGAGAACGCAGACTATGTTCTTATAGCTGCTGGAAAAGGTATTGATAATCCTGAAAGATTTATAGGTAAGAAAGTTTATGAAACTGATGTAGCCTCACCTATTACTGAAGCAGAGAAAGTACTTGATGATTTAATTGAAAAAGCATCAATTAAAGAAGTTACAAACAAAAATTCAAGTGTTAAAGCAACTAATGAATCAATATCAGATCCTAAAAAAAATAAAAAGAAATTTGGTACTGGTCCAATAAGACACTTGCTAGCAGGAATTTCATACATGATTCCATTTATAGCAATGGCTGGTATTACACTTGGTATGACAACAGCCTTTGGTTTTGGTGCTGTTACACTACCTGATGGAACAACTTCTTTCCAGGCACTTAATCCTACTGCAGAAGCATTTTCTGCACTAGCTGGTGCAGCATTTACTTTATATATACCAATACTAGCAGGGTTTATAGCGAACTCAATTGTAGGTAGGCACGCAATTGCTCCTTCAATGATTGTTGCTTTAGCTCTTGCAGATTCATCTGGATCAATACTATTTAACTATCAAACATTAGCATTTGGTGGCTTTGATGGTGATGGTTCGCTTGGTTTCTTCGGTGCGATAGCATCAGGTTACTTAATTGGTTATGGTATTAAATGATCTGAAACGTATACAAATAAAATAGAAAATAGAGCATTCCAAACAATGCTACCACTTCTAATAATTCCAATATTCTGAACAATAGTTCCTATGGTATTCTTCGCATTTGTTGGATATCTACCACTATACTACTTAGCATTTGGATTGCAAGAATTGGTAAAACTTCTAGTTGATTCAAATCTAATCTGACTAGCAGGAATGATTCTAGGAATGATGGTCTGCTTTGACCTAGGTGGTCCTGTAAACAAAATGGCAATGTTAGTAGGTGTTCTATTCTTAGATGCATCAACATACTATCCAGCAATTAATGGTATATTAGCAGTTGCAGTATCTCTTCCACCAATGGTTCTACTATTCTCATTATTGATTGGTAGATTCCTTGGATTACACTTAGATGAAACTGATCAAGCAGCTGCTGGTACAGCAAGTGTAATGGGATTCTTTGGAATTACAGAAGGAGCAATTCCTTTTGCAGCTAAAAACCCTAAACTATGAATTCCTTCATTTATGTTTGCAGGAGCTGTAGGTGGAGCTATTGCCAGCTTTACTGGAGTAGGTAATAACGTAGCACTATGAGGAGGACCTATTATTTACATTGCAGGTGGAATGGGTCACTCAGTTTCTGGTGTTGTAAATACAGCAACTGATGCAAACTTATTTATGTCAAGTGATTGAGTATATTCACTTCTATACTTTGTTCCACTTATTATAGGTGGTCTATCTGGATTCTTTATGGCAGCATCACTAAATAAACTTTATGAAAAACAAGATGTTAAAAAAGCAGAAGATCCAAATTATAAAAGTTTGTTTGAAAGAGTGAATAAAAAACTATACTTACATAAAGGAAAAGAAATAAAGAATGCTTAAATTAAAACCATATCTTTCTCAGAAAATTTGAGGAGGAGATAACTTATCAGCTATATATGATAGTGACTTAAAAAACATAGGAGAAGCTCTAATTGTTAGTGGTCTTGAAGGTATGTCTTCCACTGTAATAGATTCAACAGGAAAAGAATATAACTTACGTGATTATTATCAAGATAATAAATCTGAATTTGGAGTTGATAGTGATGAGTTTCCTATACTAGTTAAAATAATAGATGCTCAAGAGGATTTGTCTATCCAAGTACACCCTAGTGATAAAATAGCTAAGAAACTAGGAAGTGAGTACAGAGGTAAACAAGAATGTTGATTTATTCTAGAGACAAAAAATAAGAGCATTATTGCAGGAACTAATTCAACTAGTAAAAAAAGAATGAGAGCCTTAATAGCTACTGGTGACTGAAATATTATTGCAAGAGAAACCGATATTCAAAAAAATGATTTTATATCTATTGAACCAGGAGTAATTCATGCTATTAAGTCTGGTACCATGCTATTTGAATTGCAACAACCTTCTGATACTACATTTAGATTGTACGATTATGATAGATTAGAAGACGGAAAACCAAGAGAATTACATATAGAAAATTCTCTTGAATCAGTTGTATTTAAAAACCCAGTTATAAAAAATGTAACTTCATCTTCAGAGTTGATTTCTAATACTTACTTTACTCTAAATTATTTTGAGGACAATGATGCAAAAATTAGGAGAAATAATTTCTTTACAATTACAAATATAGATACCAATCCTGCTTATATAAATGGAGCAAGACTTGAACAATATCAAACATTTAAAATTACAAAAGAAGATAATTATTTTGCAAGTATTACAAATAGTAA
>JABSQC010000055.1 GCA_013214845.1 Mycoplasmataceae bacterium | reverse complement strand
CACCAATGGAATTTTTTTTGTCTCAGTTCTTATTAGTTTTGATATAGATGAAGTTGCTTCTGATTTTATTCTTCCTTTAGATTTTGACTTAATATTTTTATTAACTATATCTCTAAATGTACTCTCGATTGTTTCAATTAAATCAGGATAATTTCTAATAAATATAACTCCTCTTAATTGTAAATCAATCTTAGATGAAATTTCATTTGTATCCTTGTCTAGCAATAATCATATTACTACTATTCCATCAGACGCAAGTTTTTTTCTTTCATTTATCAATTCATTATGAATTTCTTTATTACCTAATGTTTGTACTTTTACATGTCCTACATTTTTAATTAATCTAGTTTCTTCTGTAAGTTTTCCATCTTTAAAGTTAATTTGTTGACCATTTGTTGCAATAATTACATTTTTTACATCTGTATAATTTACAATAAAATTCTTTAATTCAACAAACTCTTTATAGTATCCCTTAACAGGTATCACATATTTAGGTTTTAAGAAATTAAGGAATATCTTAGTATCTTCTTGAGAAGGGTGCATTAAAAGTTTTGGTCTTCCATTTAATCCTCTTTCTGAAGAAGAAGTAATTACTTTAAGACCTATTTTTGAAACCTGGTCCATAACTCTAGCTGCTACTTTTTCAGTACCATCAAAGACCTTTTCAGGAATCATTAGTGTGTCTGTATCTCTTAAAGTTAAACCATTAACAGTGCCAAACGCTGCATCTGATATTAAGTTGTGTAACATATCTTGAGATTCAGAAAATATTATTCAAGCTTGATCATCTTTTGAATTACTTTCATTTAAGTCTTCAGGAAGCTTAATATTAGAAACTTGCTTAGAATCAATAAGATATTTTAAAATACTTCTTGCTTCATCACCATGTAAGTAAACATTTTTCTTAGCTGAATCAGCTAACTTGATTGCTTCAATAACATTATTTATGTTGTCATTATAAAGACCAAGGATTAGCCTACTATAAGAAGTTCCATCTTTATATTCTTCTAAAAACTTATTAATATTATTGTATGGTGAAACTGCATGTTCAACAAATGCATTAGTTGCATCTGTCATTACAAGTAAGTTTTTCTCCTTACTTAGTTGAATAAGTCTTTCAGTATTCATTCCTTGGTAACCTTGAGTTTGCTCAAATATGTAGTCAGTCATGTAAATAACATTTCCTTCTTTAGTTTTAAATATAAAAGATAAGTTCCCGGGTATAGAATGAGATAAAAACATAAATTCAGCTTTGATTCCACCACCAAAGTCAATAACTGAAGATTCGTCAACTATGATAAACTTAGGTTCTTTTTGACCTTCTTTTTTAAAATATATTTTTATAATGTTTGCAGTAACTTCTGAACAATAAACCGGACTGTTACTAAATTTCTTATAAAAGTGTACTAAAGCACCGAATTGCTGAGTATGTCCATGTGATATAAAAAAACCTTTTATTTTATCTCTGTTTAAATCTAAATAAGATACATCAGGAATTATATATTGTTCTCCTAATCCTGAATTATCAGGTATAGAATATCCTGAATCTAATATAAACATTTTTGAGTCAATCTCAAGTGTATAAAGGTTGCTACCTTTTTCGTCTAAGCCTCCAAGGCTAAGAAAATTGATATTTGTCATTTGTCTCCTTGTCATTAATTACTTATTAGTTTAGTAATTAATATTAAAATAATTATAACAAAAGTTATTTATTCATTCTTTCATAAAATTCCGCTGGCAAGTCGATTGATAAGTTTAACTCTTCCTTTGTAATTGGGTGATTAAACTTTAAATTAGATGCTTGGAGGAACTGTCCATAATCAGTAGTTTTATCAGGGTTATTTCCATATAAAGGATCATTTAGAATAGGATGTTTTATAAAGTCAAAGTGAACTCTTATTTGGTGCGTTCTACCAGTCACTAGTTCAACTTTTACTAACTCTCAATCATTTCCGGTTTTAACTACTTCAAAATAAGTAGTAGACTCTTTTGAATTAAAGTCAGTTACAGCCATCTTCTGTCTATTCTTAGAATCTCTTCCAATTGGAGCATCTATTACTCCCTTTTGATATTCTAGCTTAGGTTTAACTAAAGCATGATAATGCTTTGTTATTTCTCTATTTTTAATCATTTCAGATAATTTCTTTTTAGATTCATGTGTCTTTGCAACAATTATTAAACCACATGTGTCCTTGTCTAGTCTATGAACTATACCAGGTCTTATATCATCCTCTACTTCAGAAATTTCCAAAATTTTTCCATTAGTATGGAATATTATTCCGTTTATTAAAGTTCCACTTGGGTGCCCAATACTAGGATGCACAACTATTCCTGATGGTTTGTTTACAACTAACAGATGATTATCTTCATAAACGATATCTAAATTCATATCTTCAGGAATCATTTGAGCATCACTTTCTGTTTCTAAACTATCTTTATTGATAATGACTAAATCTCCTTTAGAAACTTTTGTTCCAGGTTTGCTAGCCTTTTTTTCATTTACAGTCACACAACCCTCTTTAATTAGTTTTTCAATATTAGTTCTACTAATTTCTTTATCTTTTAATGATTCAACTAAAAACTTATCTAGTCTTATAATATCTTCTTCTTTATATTCAAATTTATGCATAATTATTCATTAATATTATATTAAATACAAAACTTATTTATTAAGCAACATTTTAAAGTAATTATATTTAGATAGCTCTAAATTATATAAGTCAGGTTTGTTGGCTTTAATCATTTTGTTATTTATTATTTTTTCAGATCTTTTAAGCTCGTTTTCATACTTATTAAATAAGAAGGCATTAATTTCACTATTTATTGAATTGTTAACTTCTTTTTTATCAATACTGAATAACTTAATAGTTCCATCGTCCATAGATTGTCAAATAAGACTATTGTTAGTATTATCAGCAAATACTGTACTTTTCTTTTTAGAAATATACTTACTTAAAATTTCAGATGACTTTTTGTCATTTCAATTTATTTCAAATGAAACATCTTTTACATGAAACTTAGTAAAGTTCATTACTTTGTCAATGTCTGCAGATCAAAAGTCTATTAACTTAAAGATGTCTATTTTACTTATTGATTTGTCTTTTGCTATTTTAGAAAATTTTTCTTTATCAGAAAAATCTTTATATAAAAATACTGAGTCATCTTTTTTAGTTTTAAAAATGGATTGGTAAATCTCTTCACATACAAAAGGTAAAAATGGAGACAGCATCTGGTTTAATTTTTTAAATGCAAAAACAAATGGTTTTCAATCACTTGAATATTTGCTAAGTTCTAGATATTTGTTTGCAAAAACATTTCAATAAAAATCATATACTTCTCTAGCTAGAAGAGAGATATTATATTTATTGCTAGATTCTTCAAGTAATCATTTTTCAATTTTACTCTCTAGTTGTGAAATTTTTTGATATGTTTGTATGTCAATTTTATTATCAAGTTTAATATCTTTAATTGATAATTCTCTAATGTCTTTTTCACTTGCTAAAGTAGTTGCAAACTTTGCAACGTTGTATCACTTATTAATAAAGTTATTAGAATCAATTAATTTCTTATCATCAAATCTCAAATCATTTCCTGGTGCAGAACCTGAAAGTAAAAATCATCTAAGAGAGTCATTTCCATATTTATCTATTACTTCCATAGGATCAACTCCATTACCTAATGATTTAGACATTTTCTTACCATTCTTATCTCTTATTAATCCATGTATTAGCACATCACTAAAAGGAACTTTTCCTTTTAATTCAGTTGACATAAAAATCATTTTTGAAATTCAGAAGAAAATTAAATCGTAACCAGTTACTAAAAGTGAAGTTGGTAATGAATCATTTGGTTTGTTTTCATGATTGCCTGTCATTATAATAGGTCAAAGAGCAGATGAAAATCATGTGTCTAAAACATCATCATCTTGTACATAATCAACACCTGGTGAATCAGAAGAAACGATTGGATTTTCTTTTAAAATATCAGCTTTTTTATATCAGGCAGGAATTTGATGACCTCATCAAAGCTGTCTTGAAATACATCAAGCATCAGCTTTAGTCATTCAATTTTTAAATTCTGTTTCAAATCTAACAGGATGAAAATTAATATCACCTTTTTCAGAAAGTTTATGTAAAAAATTTGATGGGTTATTTCTCCAATCAGTATTTTTTATCAAACATTCAATTTTCACACCTTGATTATTGATGAAATATCCTTGCTCAAATTTTATTTTCGCATTTCCTGCTAAAGAAAAAACGATTTGTAATAGTAATGCTCATTTAAAGTAAATTTTCATTAAGTTAGTTTTTATTTAGTTATTGATAAATTTCTATTTACATTCTCTCAGGAACAATAATTCCTAAGCCCCCCCCCCTACAGTTGCAACTACAAAAACCTGTTCAGAATT
>JABSQC010000054.1 GCA_013214845.1 Mycoplasmataceae bacterium | reverse complement strand
TACTGATCTTGTCAACATCTGACCGGTCTAAACGTAATTGACTGCGAAAGGTTTTTAGATGTTTTTGATAAAATGATTAACGATCATTCAAGAAAAACATCAAAAGGAATGAAAATTTCTAGTACTTGAGGAAGTATGTTTTGCCTGTTCTAAATACCACCGTTATTTGGTTAATTGAACACTGGAGATATAGGTGGGAGTCAGACTCTATTCTGATAACTCCATTTAAATATTTCAATAATTAATTTATAGAAAACCAAATGTGGCGGTGAGTGAAACGAACCGACAGAGCCGAAGGCTCAGATCTGATAATTTCTAGATATTATTAGTGACGCCTTCGGCGATGGGGATAAACCCCATTATCTGTTCTGATAAGGAGTCTGATTAAGGTAACCTAAACTTTTTTCAATATCCCTTAAGAAAATTGTTGACACTATAGTGTCTATTGATGTATAAAGTTAATCAAAAGGAATATACTTATGACTATGATTGAACTATCAACAATGCTATTCTTAATCAATATTTGGATTATTGGTTTAGTTAAAATTTACAAAATCTTTAAAAGGTAATTTACAGTTTATGTTTAATAAAATCTTATACGTTTTTAAAACAGTAACAACATTCCTATTTTCAGATGGTCCTCATTATCAAAGTAATAATACATGGGATTATAGGTTACATAGAATTATTAAAAATAAATATGAAAATGGTGATTATGAAGTAGTTCATCCTGTCTTACATCATTATCTATTTGTGATTGATGGTGATTATAGAGTAATGGGCATCCTTGAAGTATTAAGTGCAATTGACGCATTATCAGAATTTGAAGAAAAACAACTAAAATAGAGGATTTATGTATGAGTGTTTCAGCAAGTAAAATAATTGCATACGGTATTAATCTTACTCCAATAAAAGATGATATTGAACTTATGCCACTTTACAGATCTGAAAAATTTGATATAATCAGTGATATGGAAGATGAACTTTTATACTTTGGTATTATGATAGAAGAATTTGATGAATACGACACTGAAGCAATATCTTTATCTAGTTTATCAGCATTAAATGATAAATGTAGAAAACAGTATAAATCTGATTTGTTAACAGACTTACATGATGCAGGTATACCTTATAAACAGCAGGACATTGAACTTAGTATTTTAATGTATGTATCTTAAAAAACTGTTGACATCACTGTAAAGCTTTAATATAATAGATACATGAATTAAGGAATAGATATAAAAACTTTTTTAAAAAAAATTGAAAAAACTGTTTACAATATCTTTTTTATTAGTTATAATAGATACATAAATAAATATTTAAGGAAATTATTATGAAAACTTCACTATCATTTGAACAGCGTAATAAAAATTTTTGTCTAATCATTGAAACGCATACTGCTTTAACGAATCCTGAAGTAGTAACAGCTGTGACTCTTCACACTGATCGTGGTTTGCTTCTTTGTGATGCGAATGATATTCAATCAATTGGTTCTGCTATCAAAAAATTCAGTAAGAAAAATAATGTTCTTAAAATTGTAATTAAGCATAATGATGAAGAAATTGATATTTCTAATTCTATTCATACACCTTCATTTGAACTTAATAAAATTGCTAAAGGTACATTACCTGCAGTAAAAGTACAAAACCAAAAAGGGTAATAGTTATGAAACATAGATACCCAAAACCTGTGATTGCATTTCTATCACTGTTTTTTGTATATATAGTTTTTACTATATTATTCTTTACAGGATATCTAATGGTGTGGTTTATAGAATATAAACAACCAAGCTTAAACCCTGCTGAATGGAAAGAAATAGAAAGACTTTTACTTTTCATATATGCAGTTATAATTCCTCCAGTTGCATCATTTGCAGTTGTTTATAAGCAAATTATAGAAAATATGGGATTAAAATAATTATGAATAAAAATGTTAAAGTGTCTCATGAAAATGCTGAAATCATTAAAGCAAAAATAGACAATATGGATCTTTTTACTTTTATTAAACCTTTATACGCAGATACATGGGAGGAGAACTATATAAATGACATATGTGGCAATGTTGGAGCTGACTATTTTATATGTCATCCAAAAAATAAAAGAGCAGTATTGCATTGGTTAAACGGTGGAACTATTCAACAATTAAATTGTGTTGAAGAATGGGAAGATAAACCAAATTTTAATTTTAATAAAGATAAAGATTCATGGCATTACTTTTTAAGAGAATTACGAATACGTATAAAAAGTAAAAAGGAACCACGTTGGATTGGTATTGATGTTAATCAAAACATTACAACTGAACCATTTCGTACAGAAGAAGAACTTGATAAATATGCTAATGAGCATATTAGAGTATATGATTTTCAACCAATTATGATCTTCGTGGATGTAGCAATAACATAAAGAAATAGAGGTTATATAATTATGACATTAACGAAATGGGATTATCGTTTCATAGATGTTGCGCGATTAATCAGTACTTGGTCAAAAGACCCATCTACACAGATAGGTGCTGTGATTGTAGGTAATAAATCACAAATTATATCACAAGGTTATAATGGATTTTTCCGTGGTGATCTTGATGAAACTAAAGAAAATTATCTTGATCGTGAAGTAAAATATAAACGTATTATTCACGCTGAATCAAATGCAATATATAACGCATTACATAATGGTGCACAAATAAAAGGTGCTACTATATATGTTTATGGTTTACCCACATGTCATGAATGTGCAAAAGCAATTATTCAATGTGGTATTAAGAAAGTAGTATGTCCTTCTATTGAACCTAATAGTAGATGGGAAGATTCTTGTTCAACTGCATTATCATTTTTTGAAATGGCTGGTGTAGAAGTAGTATTTTATGATTAAACAAAAGGAAACTTAATGAAATGAGTACATATAAAGTAACATACGTTCTAAAAGGTGACACTGACTCTATTGTTGTAACTGCAGGAACAGGTGCTGAAGCATCAGATGTAGTAAAAGAAAAACTTGGAAAACGTATTAAAATGGTTAACATTGAAAGAATAGAGACTACTGAATCAATGCTAGACTTTATTACGAATGATTTAGAACATCTTACATAATTACTTAAAAAGTTATTTACATCATTACAAAGTTATAATATAATAAATACATAAATTAAGGATTGTCATCAAAACTTTTTTAAAAAATCTTAAAAAAAATTGTTGACATCCTTATTAAAAAAAAGTATAATAGCTACATAAATTGATAAATTACTTGAGAGTAAAATTATGAAAAATGATGAAAACTTTGCTTCTGAATCTGAAATCCGTGAAATGATTGCGGAAAGTGGTAAAACTAAAATCACTGATGTTATGGTTTATCTTGAACGTCGTATGAAAAAACCGTATGATGTTAAACTTGCTCGTAAAAATGCTCGTGAACTAATCAAAGAAATGAAAAAATATATGTAATTTCTATTGACATACGTTTTAAATTTTATTATAATAGATACATAAATTAAGGATTGTCATCAAAACTTTTTTAAAAAATCTTAAAAAAATTGTTGACATCCTTATTAAAAAATAGTATAATAGCTATATAAATTAAATTAAATTAAGAGAGAGAAAATCATTATGAAAAATCTACCAATCCAAACTTTAGTAAACGACGTAACTGCTGCTGACGTAATCTATGCATCTGGTGATATGCCAAAACGTGAACAAAATAAACATATCAATGAAGAGTTATACCTAGATATTATTTCTTTCATGTCTATTCTATATAAAATGGGTTTTGATGAGTGTGTTGATAATGATGTGTTATTTGTTGAAATGTTAAACGAATCAGGATTCCGTACTCCTCAAGGTCATGAATTTAGTAATGTTTCATATCGCAATTTCATGAAGCGTATGTCTGATGATACTAAAATTGCTGTTAAAAATGTACTAAAAGGTGAAAACGCATGATGGAAAGTTTAGATAATAAAGTTAAAGTAACTTATAATCAGTTCATTGAAGAATTAGCGGATTCACTTGGTTTACATACTAAATATTTAAATGAACTATTAAATTTTAAATTGTCATTGCATGATCAAGAATTTACTATATTCGATGAAATAGATATATTAAATACAGTGCTTCACATGGAAACATTATACGCCATCAGTATAGATGATGATGAATGGGAAAAAATGTGGTACAATGTACCTGTAAACGATTTGCATGAACAACTTCAAAACTTACAGTAAAGGTTGAAAACGCATGTTAAAAATTAAACCTAACAAAGTTAATGTAACTTATGAACAATTTATTATTGAATTAGCGTTTTCTCTAGATTTTGACGGTATAGAATCTTTAACTGAAAATATAGATTTAGAATTATCGTTAAGTGATCAAGAACATGTTATCTTTGATGATATGGATATAACAGTGTTTCACATGGAAGAACTATACGATATTCGTATAGATGATGATGAATGGGAAAAAATGTGGTACAATGTACCTGTAAACGATTTGCATGAACAACTTCAAAACTTA
>JABSQC010000053.1 GCA_013214845.1 Mycoplasmataceae bacterium | reverse complement strand
AATGATATTAGAGCTGATTTGGACCTTTTTCCCAATATTTCATTTATTGTAGATTTTACTATAACTCTAAAGTCTTTTCAATATTTTATATAAAGAGCTACTAAAGCAATAAACATAAAAGAAGATAATATTATTACTATAAGTAGAAAACTGTTCATAAAAAGATTATATCATTCAAAATTTTAAAGTAAATTAATAAATCAAGTAAAGTCAAATTAATTTCTATATCTTGATAATTGTGGTTTTAAATTAGAAGTCATAAATTGAGAAATAAAATATATTATAACCATAACACCTGCAATGATAGCAAAAGTATATATAAATTGAATTACAGAAGGAGTAAAAATTATACTTGTCATATTCAAAGCAGGCGGGACTATATTTGTAATTAATGTTCCAATCGCTATTGTTATAGGTATAGATAAAAGGAAACCTATTAATAAAATGACAGGGTAGAAAAAGTATGTAATAAGTGTTGTTTTTGCACTAGAGTGACCTATTGTTTTTAATGAATTTGTATTGTTTTTATTGTCCTTTATTATTTCATTAACTAAAATAAAGATTAATGATATGGCAGTTAGAGTTGCCATAATTGATAGAGGGTATATTGCTCTTTGAATTGGCTCAATGCTTGGAGTTGATAAATCTATGAATACATCAGATAAATTAAGTGTTATTCCTGAAAAATACAAGTCATTTGTTCCAATCAAGGAATTTGCATAACCAATGTTCTCAAATAGATATTCACTATCTAAAAACTTTAATTTTCTTTCAAAACGAATTGTTCCCTTAATACTATTTTGCTCAAATATGTTATACAGAGTCATTGTGTCATCGTAATACTCTTTATTTAAATCATCTATAGATGAGCCACTAGCACTTGAAAAATCTAAAGAATAAGACTTTGCCAAGGGACTTCCTAAATCAATTGAAGAGGCCCCTAGTACATTTAGTATTCTATATAATATATTATTTATGTCATCAACAATTGATTTACTAGATAGCGAAATTCCATATTCGTCTTCAATTTGTGATTTTATTTTATCAATATCAAGTTTTGATGTAAGTTCTTTATAGTCATTATTTGATGAAACTTTACTTGAATTGCTGATGCTTGGATTTGTGTTTGTTAGAAAGGAAAGGTTTAAACTTGTTTCAAATTCTGATTCTTCGAATACATTGTTGTCAGCAATTGACTTATCAGTCTCAATTGAATTTTTTAGCACATCAGTTCAGTCAGGGTCAGAATAAGACAAAAATGCAGAAGTAGGAAATGGTACAGTGACTGAACCACCATAATAAACTTTAACTGTTCTTTCTTTTTCAGTTAAGCTTGAACTGTAAATAGAATTATAAAAGTTAGAAGGTACTGTTCATTCAATATATTCACCATATTGGTCTTTCTTTGTCTCTATACGTTCAGACGTATTATTTTCACCATCACTCTTCATACCATCATTAAAGAAAATCTCTACTTTACCATCCTTGCTTTGATCATCATGACTATTAGTTAAAGCCGTTTCTTTTTTACTAAGGTCAAATATCTTAGATATGTCTTCAAAATTTTCTACAAATGTAATTCAAGAATCGTGTGATCCGTTATTACCAATAAGCTTCTCGTGTACTAAATTATACGAGTTAATTTGATGTGTTTTATCAACTACATTTATTCCCATTGCTATCCCTAGGGAAGAAGGATATTGCTTTAAATAATTATCTAAGTAATGAATATTGCCGTCATAAAAGTTAACTTTTATAAAGGCAAAAAAGTTTTCTAATATTTTCTTTGCTTGTCTATTATTTGCTCCAGATATTGTTACTCCGCCTGTACCTGTAGCACAGCTGTCCAAAGTCAAGGGATATGCATCAATTACTTCGTTTAAGTAAATTAAAGTTTGGTTTGAAATATAGGTATTAGAAATTGGTGTGTCTTCTACATATTTAAATACAGTTCCATATAATTCGCTACAAGAATAAGCACCGGTAGCTGTCCTTGCTGCTTCTCCTTCTTTTATTAAGCTTTGTACTGACATTTCATCAAGACCAAATGTGTAGTCATTTATTGAACCATTTATGATTCCATCCTGAAACTCTTCATTTGACTTATTATTTGAGGAACCCTTCATTATTGTTACATCTTGCATTGAATAGCTTTGAGATATATTATCTACTGTTCTATCTAAAGTATCACTAATAGAAAAACTAAGTAATATAAAAACACATATGGATATAGATGAGGCAAGTATTGCTGCCGACTTTGAAGCATTTCTAATTGAATTCTTAACTGAGTATGAACTAGTGAATGAAACATTTTCTATACTATCTAGTTTCCTAATTAATATATTTGGTTTTGATAGCACTTCATCATTAACTAAGGAAAGAGTATTTTTTGAGATAAAGAAGAATCTTGAAATAAGAAAGGCAAAAGATACAAATATTAAGAATGGAAAAAGAATTGTAAAGACAAATGAATTAATGGAAACATAAAAGTATGGAATGGAAATTGCAAGTGGAGATATACTCATTCAAAGTATATTCATTAATGGAGTAAGCACCAATGTAAATACAAATCCTAATAGTAGATATATAATAATCTTTGTTACTAAAAGAAGAGATATTGTTGATTGTGAATATCCTAAGGCTTTTAAGTTACCCATTCATGTGACATCATTTCTAAATGAACGTGAAATTAAAAATCCAATAACTATTATTCCAATAATCAGTATAAAAACACTAAAAACATTTACAGAATTTTGCGAAATCTTGATAGAATCCTTTGTGTAAGAAAAATTATCATTATTTTTAGTATATGCAATTGAGTCAATAATATATTGATTGTTAATATCTGAACTTTGGTTTCTACTAGAACCTGGTATAAATCCATTTGTAGTAGACCCTCTAAAAGCAATACCATTCGAAAACAAGATGTTTGCTATATCATCAATTACAGGGTTAATATTAATTCTGACAAATTCATATAGTTCAGAAAAAGTTTTTACATTATATTCCTTTAAAAAAACTCCGTCAACAAATTTATCAATTGAAACAAAGAACTGATAATCTACTACTGACTCATTTGTGTTGGGATTACTAGAAAATGAATTTGAGGTAGATGTATTATAGGTCCTGCTATCTCATTCACCATTTATTATTGTTGGGTCATTATTATAATAATTTTCTTTTAAAATATTAAATAAAGTTTCTTCATTTACAAACATTATTATGTTATCTGTATCTTTTCAATTATCAACAGGCACAACCATTAGCGGATAAGAATCTGAATAGTTCGAAGCTTTTATGTATTGCATACTATAAACACTTTCAGCTATACTTATCTCATTGGAGTAATTATCTAATTTTATTGAATCTCCCCCTTTGATGCTATTTAATGAATTAGATTCGTGTTCAAAATCAAGAATATATGCTTCATTATTTTTCAATTCTTTGTAGTTCGATGATGTAATTGGTTGATTTACAATTACACCATTGTTACTATTTCTATCACTAGATGAAGGAACTGAAACAAGTCTTACTTCTTTATCGGAAAAGATATCGTTTGAATTGTTAATTGAGTATCCAGTAAAAGTGGAGTTAGCACTAAAAGAATATGTAAAAGAACGATAAGTATTTAAAAAACTTTTTTGTATCTCAGCTAGTGAATAATCAATGCAATAGAGATATGAATTTTGCAATCCTTTTGCTGTGCTAATTGTAGTTTTGTCATTAATTGTAGATCCAATACTGTAAAATAAACTTGAATTTGAAAATGGCTCCATAATAGAGGGATCATATATGCTTGGGTCCTCATTAATTAAACTGTTGCATCTGTCTGATTTTTCTAATACGTCTCTATTTATTAAATCTCCGCTTGTTGTACCACTTGTTCAAGTGTATTCACCAGATGCATCGAGAGTTATTGCATCATTGTTATTTGAATTTTTAGCATTATTTGAAGAAGAATCTATTATTTTTAAGTTTGTAGGGTCTTGTCCTATAAAACTTTCTGTAGTTAAATCTCCCGCCTTGATAATAAGTGATGAAGTATTATAGTCAACAAAATAATCATAAAGAACATCTTCATAATAGAAGTTTGATGAATATGATGTAAATACAACTGTAAAAATAAATCCAAAAAATATAGAAAAAGATATAAATGATATTAATGCAGATTTAGATCTTTTTCCTAACAGTTCATTAATAGTGGATTTTACAATAACTCTAAAATCTTTTCAATATCTTCAAAGCAAATATCATTATCGCTACAGAGTCTCTCTTCAAAGGCATCTATAATTCTTGGGTCAATGAAATTCTGCTTGCCCATGACTGAAACTAGTAGAACTAAGTTTTATAGACTGACCTCGTCGATCTTCTCGTACATTTTGTCGAAGAATCTTTGAATCGTGGAGCTAGATTCGATTTGGAAAAACGAAAATAATAAGAACATGCTTCTACATAAGATCTCAGTCTCCATTTCTTCGAAATTCTAAAGTATTTTACGTCTCATTCCTTTCATTTCAAAGGATAGTTCTGGGATCTAAGAGAGAGGAAGTATAGTGTTGAGTCTCAAGAGCAGTAGGATTTAATAATCGAGGCCTTGATTCTAA
>JABSQC010000052.1 GCA_013214845.1 Mycoplasmataceae bacterium | reverse complement strand
TCATGTAGCAAATGGGTTAAGAGATGCACCTGTTTTAAGTTGACTTAGTGATGTATTGTTATTTACTAATCTAGTTCTAATGACTTGCTCTGCATTTGCTCAAGGTGGGGGAAAGTATTCAATAGACTACGGAGGTTGACAGTTTATAATGCAAAATGTGCTAGGTCTGCTTACAATGACAGCTGCTACTTATTATGGATACAAAGGTTTTTCTAAATTAACATTATAGAATAGTAAATAAATTTATAATAAATAAAAAAGAACTCATTAGAGTTCTTTTATTATTGTTAAATATTAGACATTACTTTTTAGTTTTTTCTTTATCTGTTTCTCTTAGTTTTTCTGTTTTTTTCTTTGAATCATCATTGTAATTATTTCTATAGTCTCTGTCATCATCTCTGTCTCTATAATTCATCCTATCCATTTCTCTTCTCATTTCATATAAATCATCTCTAAGTCTTTGATTTTCTAACAATATATCTCTTTCATTTCTTGAATTATAATTACTTCGTGAATTGGAATTAGTATTATTATTTTCGGGTAATGCATAAGAGATAATTAGATAAACAGTTCTTATAAGTACATCTAAAATCATTAATAGCCCTGCAATAAATAGAATTACGAATGGTCATGTCTCGTATCCCTCAGTAGCTGGAATACCTATAAAACTAATAGTTAATATTGTAATAATTACAGTTTCAAAAATTGATATTGGTTTGCTTTTCATTTCTTTTGTCCTTGTTAAAATAAGTCTTTAGTTCCATTAGTTTTTAGAATTTTCAGTTATTTCAAAGTTTTCACATAACATTTTGTTAAATTTACCTTCAATAACTATTATATGTAAAATATCTTTATATTTATATTTTTGCAACAAATAATGCTAAAACCTTTTTCAATTAAAATTAAAATAACAAATTTAAATTAATATTATAAAAACTATATATAAAATATTAGATTATTTCTAATTAGATACTTAAATTTCACATGTTTACAGTTTTTTAATTATTATTTTCAATAATGTATTATAGAATTATGCGAAAAGGAGAAAACAAATAAAAATATATGGAAAAACTATTTAATAATAATAATGGACTTAATTGATGAAACGAAATTGGATGCATTATTGCATATGTAGTGTATGCAATGTTATCTTTTACAATAATTGGATTGGCATTATCAGTACCAGGTTTTATTAAAACAACAGATTACATTAAAAATGGTGAAAGCAGAAAATTTGCTGGTATATGAGCTATATTTTTTGGTGGAATTATTCCAGGCATTTTAATACTTATATAGATTTGTAATTTATTTTAATAACACATATACAAAAAACTAAAAGCACAACTTCATATAGTTGTGCTTTTAATAATATAAATAAATTTAAATTGATACTATAAAAGCTTAATTTCAAAATATATAATTAATTTTGAAATTAATTTAGCATTAACTAACTATTATGAAGAAAATACTAATAACTTAAATAACATTGAACAAGTTAGTAGTAATGAGTATTTTTAAAATTGAAGATAAATACCCAACCTAACTTTGATAATGAACTAATATTGTCTTACTCAATTTATGATACAAAAAGCAAAACATATTAAAGTAGATACTTTGCATATTCAGATGTGATTACTGATAAATATGTTGCAAAAACACCAGAAGGAAATTATATTAATTTATCCTATAGTAATAAAGTTTTAGATACTGAATGAGATGTAAGCGAAGTATCTAATATAGATATAAATCATATTTATTGTAATGAAAGAGCAACAAAGTTAAATTGAATTAACGAAATATAAACACTAGATCAAACTGATCTTAACTCACAGAAAAAAACTATAGCAGAAAGTGGTTTCTATCAATATATAGTAACTGATAAAAAAGGAGATAAATTTTATTCGTATTTGCTTATAGCTGATGAAAACCCGAATTACTGTCATCTTTATAATATAAACCTAACAGGTATTAGTGAACCACTATATCGTTATATGGATTCATGAACTCTTTACCTAAACGACGGAACTTCTGAATCTATTTCAAATATGGGTTGATTTGATGATTTTTTTGCTACAACTGTGCAAGGATTTAATTATGAACAGATTTCAATGTATAAGTTAGGATATGATTACTATGAAATAAAAAAACATGATGCTAATGAAATTAAACAAATATTAGATAAATTCGATAGCTATTATGATTTTATGGAGATTTACATTGGTAATGGCGCACATTATGATGATGATATTCAAGATTATGTTTATCTTTATTTTACAAATAATTTTGATAAAAACGAAGCAAAAAAATGACTATAAGTTTTGCAGAGAAGAGAGTTATATAAAGGAAGCTGTAGAATTATTTATATCTGAAACCACCTGTCACCCTGTAAAAAGTAATGATTTTAATATAATCTTTACTTGACAAGATAAAAATCAATTACTTGAAAATGCTAATGGTAGCATGGTAATAGAACCTACAAAAGAGGGAAACTGATATAGTAGTAAAAATTTTGGATCATCTGGAGCTGAAACTCCTAACCATAACTCTAGAACAGTAGGCTTTAGTTCGTATGATCTTTTTGATAAATATAAAGCTAATATTAGTACAGAATTAATAATAGCTATTGTATTAGGTTCTATAGGAACAATTGCATTTCAACATCATTCTTTTTTATATATAAACATTGTAAAAAATCTAAAAAAAATAAAGTTAGTAGATAATTAGGATTGAAATAACTTTAAGTTTTTTCACTTAATAAGGTTTTTGTATCTGTATTTTTTATGAATAATTTGAACAAGTAAAAAATAATGAATTTAATGAAAGTTAGAAACAAGCAGCATTCAACAATACGCCTAGGCCTTGAGTACAACCAAAGAAAAATGATAAATGTATGCAGAAAAAGGACAGAAAAGATAGAAATATGAAATATACTGAATATGGAAATAAAAATGCATGAAATGGTTGAGATATACACCATAGATACGGAGATACAACTAATAATGTAGATAGCAGCTAATAAAGCTGGCTAACTATGAAACTCATAATGAACTTAATAATTAGGAAATAAAATAACAAAAAGACACTAGTGTCTTTTTTTGTCTTAAGAAACAAATAAGAAAATTTTATTGAGAGATAATTTATATATGGATAAAAGTAAAATAGCTAAAGATATATCAATTGGAAGTAAAGGATCTATTAAAGAAATATTTAATGAGTTTGAATGCAAATTATCAAATAATCAAGAAAAGATATTAAATGAAGTAGAAACAATAATTGCAGATGAAAACATCTCTTTAAAAAATATAATTAGAGAACTGCAAAAAGAGAAAGTATCATTAGATGGGACAACTAGAACACCTGGAAGTTCCGGTAATAAAAATCACAACTCTAAGGATGGTAGATTTGAATCTAAGGAAAAGTACAAGATAGATAAAGCTACTAATAATATTAAATACAAAGAATAAACTAAATTATATTTATATTAACGGAGTTACTAACATATGAAAAAAATAGTATATATATTAAATTCAATAGCCCTATTAACTGGATTTTCATTATTGATACCAGGAATAATTTATTATTCATCTACATTTTGAGAAAATTATTATCATATAGCCACTGATTTACAGCAAGATCTAAATGTTCTAGGTCTGAGTTTATTACTAGTAGGAATTGTATTTATAGTATTAAGCATAATTACATTCCTAGTTCTTGGATTTAAAAGTATTACAAAGAAATATTCAAATTTTAATAAATAAAAGTATTAAAAAGTATATTGAATATGCTATTTTTAACTTTATCATTCATATCGATATTAGTTTTTGCAAGAAATGTACGTGCTTTTTCAATATCGAAATTAGGATGAACGTCATTCATGTAACTTAATGCTTGAGTGACTTTTAACCACTTAGGTAATATGGCGACATCTGAAATATAGGCGACATCGTTAAGCATTTTTTCACGGTCTTTTCTTGGATGATACCCCAGAACATTAATGTCACCTTCAAAATCAGTTAAACCTAATAATGATTGAAGACAAGTCGTTTTACCCGCACCATTAGGACCCACTAAACCAACAATTTGTCCCTTATGAATACTTAAGTTCACATCAGACACTACATGTTTATTACCATAGGATTTATTTAAACCCGTAATAGAAATTAATTCACTCATAACTTATCTCCTGTTAACAACTGTTCAGCAGAGAGCTTTAATCGAGTTATTTGCTTTAATATTTCTGGCCACTGTTGAACCAAAAAAGTTTCTCTCTCTCGATCAAGCATTGACTCTTGCGCTCCAGATTTAACAAATAAACCTTTGCCACGCTGCTTTTCTACAACTTCTTCATCCTGTAACATTTGATACGCCTTAGAAATAGTAATAGGGTTCACTTGATATTCTGCTGCCACTTTTCGGACTGACGGCAATGCTTCGCCTTCTTTGATAAATCCATCAAGAATACGAGCAACAACTTGCTGATATAACTGTAGGTATATAGGTTTTTCACTGTCCCACTGAGGTGTCATAATATTTCCTTACGGTTGCTATGATTAAGTTCTTTGAACTATTCAATAATAAAACAATACAGGTGTTATACACCACCAGCACACCATAACACAAGAAAAATATATAGATGAAACTATCTAA
>JABSQC010000051.1 GCA_013214845.1 Mycoplasmataceae bacterium | reverse complement strand
TCTTACCTTTCTAAGACCTTGTTAATCCTTCGTAAAGAAAATCTTCAGAGTAACAAATTACATTTTCTGGATCTTAATATTACAGTTAGTAATTCCTTATTAATTACTAATATATTTGATAACTAAAATCTTTCTTCTAGATAAGGAAAAGATTTTAAAACTTTTGTCTTTATAAAACTTTGATGTATCTACTACTATAAATGAAATAGAAGAACTATATCCTAAGCTATTAGATACAAAAAAGAAATTAGATTCACTTAGAGAAGAAACAAATCTAGTTTCAAAAAAAATTAGCAAGACTAAAGATAAGGATGAAAGAACTAAGTTAATCAAGGGAATACAAGATAATAAAGATTTTATTTCAGAACTTACTTTAAAAAGTAGAGAACTAAATGAAAAAATTGATAACTTGAAAGCTACTCTTCCTAATATTCCATCTGAGAAGGTTCCAGTTGGAAAAGATGAAAAAAGTAACAAAGTAATATTTGAATCTAAAATTAA
The DNA here is from genome assembly GCA_013214845.1 of Mycoplasmataceae bacterium. GTDB lineage: Bacteria > Bacillota_I > Bacilli_A > Mycoplasmatales > Hepatoplasmataceae > DT-50. Next base: position 4,845 of record JABSQC010000051.1, on the reverse strand, counting down.
AAAGAGAAATGCAAAGGTTAAACCACATTGAGAAATTTTAGATAAGATAGTAGATGAAAGTGCTTCATCAACTATATCAGGTTCAAGATTTGTTGTATACAAAGACTTAGGTGCTGTAATGATGGAGTCTCTTAAAAATATGATGATAGACTATCATCGCTCTAATGGATACACACTTTACTCAGCTCCTGTAATTGTAAATACAAATATATTATATGGAACTGGACAATTACCAAAATTTAAAGATGATCTTTACCAAGTTGAAGAAGACAAGTATTTAATACCAACAGCTGAAGCAACTCTTACAAATATATTTAGAGAAAAAATATTAGACTCAAGTGAGTTGCCAAAAAAATTAGTTGCTTACTCAAATTGCTTTAGAAAAGAAGCTGGAGCCTCTGGTAAAGATACAAGAGGAATAAAAAGATTACATCAATTTAATAAAGTTGAACTAGTACATATTCTTGAAGAGAAAGATGATGAAAAACTTTTAAATGAAATGCTAAATTCAGCAATTGAAATTGTGAAGATGCTAGAACTACCTTATAGAGTGCTGTCTCTATCTACTGGCGAATTAACATTTTCAAGTTCTATAACTTATGACATAGAGGTGTGAATGCCTGGACAAAATGAGTGAATGGAAATATCATCTGTTAGCTCATGTTCTGACTTCCAAGGAGAAAGAATAAACACTAGAACAAGAGATGGTGAAGGTAAATCATTTGTATATACACATAATGGCTCTGGTATAGCTATTGACAGAGCGATTGCAGCTATATTAGAAAATCATCAAAATGAAGAAGGTGAAATAAATATACCTGCATCTTTACAAAAATATATGAAAGTAGATAAAATATAATTTAATGTTTCACGTGAAACTTAACAATAAACCTTAAAACAATGTTCCACGTGAAACACAAAAAGTAAAGACAAAACAATTTATAAAATTTTAAAAATAATTAAATGCTTTTATAAATAAATCATTGTTATAATATAAGTGCGACAATCATAACCTTTGAACCTGGTCAGGCCTGAAAAGGAGCAGCCATAAGAAGAAGTGTGATGTGTCGCACTTTTTTTTGTACTATGAATAAAAAAGTAATTATGCAAAAAGCTATGGAACAAGCAAAGATTTCATTTGGTAAAGATGAGATACCAGTTGGTTGCGCTATTTGATTGGATAATGAAATAATATCTCTTGGTAGAAATAAAAGTATAGAATTAGGTCCTACTAGACATGCAGAAATTGAGGCAATAGAAAAAGCTTACAAGGTTTCTAAAAATTTAAGAGATGCAGTTATATTTGTGACTATGGAGCCATGCATAATGTGTTTTTATGCAATTAAGAAATCAGGTATAAAAAATATATACTTTTCAACTTATAATGATAAAGAGGGGTTTAGCAACTATTTAGATAGCGGAGATATTTTCTATCAATCTGGAATATTGGAAGAAGAATCTAAGGAATTGCTAAAACGCTTTTTTGAAGGAAAGAGATAATGAATTTATATAGGAGATATAGACCATCAAATTTAGATGAAGTAATAGGTCAAGATTTAAATGTTAAAATAATTAAAAGTTTTATTACAAATGATCAAGTTCCCCAGTCAATGATTATTACAGGAAAGCACGGAGTAGGTAAAACTTCAATAGCTAGGATAATTTCTAAATCAGTTAATTGTTTAAATAGAGATGATTATAATCCTTGCAACAATTGTAATACTTGTATAAACATTGACAATGGTAGCTCAATGGATGTTCTAGAACTGGATGGTGCTTCTAACAACGGGGTTGATGAGATAAGAAACTTGAAGGAAATGTCCAATTATAATCCTTCATCTTTAACTAAGAAAGTATACATAATTGATGAGTTCCATATGCTTTCTACTGCGGCATTCAATGCTCTTTTAAAAATTTTAGAGGAACCTCCTAAAAATGTAATGTTTATTTTAGCTACTACTGAGTTGTCTAAAATACCAAGTACAATTCTTTCTAGATGTATTGTTTTATCTTTAGTCGACATTGCCAGAAACCCAATGAGGGATTTTGTTAAAGAAATTTTGAAAAAAGAAAAAATTGATTTTGAAGAAAAATCAATTGACATATTAGTTGATAACTCTGATGGAAGCATGAGAGATGCATTATCGATGCTTGAAAAAGTTATTATTTTCAATAAGTCAGTTACTGTTGATAATCTAAGTGAAACTCTTGGTATTGCTAATACAAACTTCATTAGTGAGGCAGTAAGGCATTTTGAGAATGGTAGGTTTGATGATTTTGTTAAATCTGTAACTAATTACTGTGATTCTAATAATTTAGATGTATCTAAGTTTATTAATTCCTTTTTAGAAGAAATTCTTTCTAGATCGATATTATCTAATACTGATTTTTACAAAAATTTTGACATATCAAATTTTGCTAAAGAATCTTATGAATTATCAAAAACAACACTAACAAATAATCTTATGCTTAAAGTATTCTTTTTAAAAATAAAAAATGCTTTATCTTCAAGCAAAGTAAACTCTTTAATTAAAAGTGATTTTCAAACTGACAATAGTCTACAAGAAAATTCCAAAGAAAACGATAACATAAATGAAACATTTGAAATTGACGAAATTTCTTTAGATGACAATGACAGTGAAGAAAATAAGGGAAATACTATTGAGGAAAAAGAACTAGATATTAAAGAAGATAATTCTGATAGAAATATTGAAGCAACTAGTGAAGTAAAAAGTGATGAAGAATATCTTGCTGAAGCTTCTGAAAAAATGAAAGATGAAATAGACTATAATATTGAATCATCTGGTGACGAAAAAGAAACATTTGATGAAATCTTAGATAAAGAAATAAAATTAGACAAAGAATTAGAAGAAGGAACTATATCTGATACTTTAAACGCGAATGCAAATGAAACTGATTTTGAAAATGAATTAGAAGCAAATAAAAGCAGTTCTGACATTGATGATGATTTAGAAAAAGATTCTTTATCTGAAACTTCAGAAATGAGTACCAAAGAAATAAATATAAAGGGCAAATCTGAAATAGATAACATAAATACTGATGAAATACAAAAAGTTTATGAAAAACCAAAATCAAACTTTTTATATGAATATGAACAAATTGCTAAACTTGCTATAGACAATGATTTAAATAAACTAAAATACATTAAACAAAATTGAAGCAATATAGACGTTAAAATTCCAAGAAGTTCTCTATACAACGGTTATAGGTATTTAACTTCAGAGACAACTCCATTATCCGTATCTAGTAACAATGTTATTCTTGTAAAATTTAAAAACGAAGAAATATACGAAAAGATATTAGAAGATTCATTTAAAAAGTCAATGGATAATTTACTAGAAGAATCTTTTGAAGAAAAATATAAAATTTATCCAGTTAAGAAAAGCGATGTCAAATCAATAAATAATGATTTTGCATCAAAGAAAACAATTTTTGAAAAAACGCCCCTTCCACAAGTCCCTCCAACAATAGATGATTTTGAAGAAGTAGAGGCCATTAGTAGTACAGAAAGAGATAAAAAATACATAAGGGAGCTATTTGAGTAAAATGAAAATTCATAATTTAATAGATGATTTGCAGTTAGAGTTAACAAAGGGTGGCAATATATCTAAAAGAGCAGCCAAAAAATATATCATTAATTTATTAGTTGATTCAAATAGTGATTTATCTAACCTATTGCAATCACTAGAAGAAACAAAATTTTCAAAAAAATGCTCTATTTGCAATAAGTTAGATTTTGTAGATCCTTGCTCTTATTGCTCTACTAATTCGAAAAGTAAAACAGTAAGTGTATTTAATTCATACTCAGACTTATTAGAAATTGGTACAAAAACTTTAGATGGAATGGAAAGTAATTTTGTAATTGGGGATGGAAACAAATCTAAGAAGCAAGATGTTGATAATCTTCAGTTTAAGATGCTAGAAGATTTTGTTAGTAAGCAAGGTGCGAATGAGATAATTCTTATGTTTGATAAAAATATTAAAAGTGAGATTATTTCCGAATATATAAGATCATACTTTTCTTCTACAAAATTAAAGGTTAGCTCATTAGCAGTTGGAATATCACTGGGGTCTAGCGTAGAGTTTCTTGATCAACAAACAATGAATGTTGCACTAAAAAATAGAGAGGATAATTAATGAAAGGTTTTTACACAATTGAAGGAACAGAGGGGTCAGGTAAAACTACTTGTATTAAAATATTATCTGATTTACTTTCTGAATATGGATTAAAAAATACAATAACAAGAGAGCCTGGTGGAACAGGATGTAAGACATCAGAAAAAATCAGAGAATTAATTTTGATGGATGATATGAGTTCAATCAATGAAATTACTGAGTTTCTTTTGTACTTGTCATCAAGAAAAGAACACATTGAAAAGGTAATAGAACCAAACTTATCTAAAGGTAACATAGTTATATCTGACAGATATAATGATTCATCACTAGCCTACCAAGGTTATGCAAAAGGTGGGAAAATAGAAGAAATGATTTCACTATCTGATATAGTAATAGGAGATTACATTCCTGAAAAAACATTTTTTATAGACATAGATCCAAAGATTGGAATTGATAGAATTATGAAAAATAGGAAGAATGAAACAAATAGGTTTGATTTCCTAGATATTGATTTCCACAGTAAGGTATACAAAGGTTACAAAGAGTTATCTAAAAAATACCCAAATAGATTTATTTCAATTGATGGAACAATGACTCCTGCGGAAATTGCAAATTTTATGTTTATGGAGATAATAAATGATATCAAGAAGTAATTCATGTTTTATCATATCTTCCAACTCAAAAAATTTTGTAGACAAAACAACAACT
>JABSQC010000050.1 GCA_013214845.1 Mycoplasmataceae bacterium | reverse complement strand
TATAAATTTATCCTATTCTAATTTAAGTTGACTTAAGTAAAATTTATTTTGTAATATTATTTTATAATAAGAGAAAATCTTCTAAATTATGAAATACGCAATTGTAGAAATCAGTGGGAGACAATTTTGGATTGAAACAGGAAAATATTACGATTTAAATCGTATTCCAACAGAACTTGGAAAAGAAATTACATTGAACAGAGTTTTACTAGTGAATAATGATGGAGAACTTTTAATAGGGAAACCTTATTTACAAACTGTAAAAGTTAAAGGAAAAATTTTACAACATTTGCGCAGTCCTAAAACTATTGTTTATAAAATGCGTCCCAAGAAAAAAACGCATAAAAAACAAGGACATCGTCAAGATTTAACCCGAGTTCTTATTGAAGAAATAAATATTAATTAATACTTAAGGAATATATAAATGGCACATAAAAAAGGTGCAGGGAGTACAAAAAATGGTCGTGATTCAAATGCCAAGCGCTTAGGTGTTAAAAGATTTGGAGGTGAAACAGTAAAAGCAGGCAGTATTTTAATTCGTCAAAGAGGAATGAAATTTAAACCTGGTTCTAATGTTGGATATGGAAAAGATTTTACTCTATTTGCATTAGTAAATGGTACTGTAAAATTTGATTATAAAGATGCGCAACATAAACGAGTAAATATTATTACTTAGTAGAACTTTATAAATTTTTTAAAATGCTAAAAAATCCGTTTATTAAAGATTCCGTGACAAATCAATATCAAGTATTAATTAATCAAATTAATGCTCTAGAAAATAAGTTAAAAATATTAACTGATACCGAACTAAGAAATAAAACATTTCAATTAAAAAAACAATACGAAGAAAAACAAGATTTAAATTCACTAATTACTGAATCTTTCGCAATTACAAGGGAAGCAAGTTTACGAACTTTAGGTCTTCGTCATTTTGATGTCCAATTAATTGGAGGCTTAGTTTTAAATAGTGGAAAAATTAGTGAAATGCGAACTGGTGAAGGAAAAACATTAGTTGCTACTTTACCAAGTTATTTAAATGCTTTAACAAGTAAAGGTGTTCATATTGTTACGGTAAATGATTATTTAGCGAGTCGTGACCAAATATCAATGGGACAAATTTATCGATTTTTAGGATTAGACACTGGTTTAATTCAAGAAGATATGACCTTTTTAGAACGACAAAAAAACTACAAAGCTGATATTACTTATGTAACAAATAATGAATTAGCTTTTGATTATTTACGTGATAATATGGCATCAAATTTAAATCAAGTTGTTCTACCGCCATTCAATTATTGTATTGTAGATGAAGTTGATTCAATTTTTATTGATGAAGCACAAGTCCCATTAATTATTTCCCAAGCAGTAGAAACTTGTATTGATAAATATATTGTTGCAGCAGAAGTTGCTGAATATTTAGAGGTTAATATTCATTTTAAAGTAGATGAAAAAAATAGAAATATAATTTTAACTGAAGAAGGAACAGCTCAAATTGAAAAAATTTTACAAGTTGAAGATTTATATAATCCAAATGATCCTTGGATTCCATATATTTTAAGCGCGATTAAAGCAACGGCTTTATTTTTCCGAAATGTACATTATATTGTTCAAAACAATCAAATTATTATTGTTGATGAATTTACAGGTCGTATTATGCCAGATAGAAGATGGAATGAAGGTTTACATCAGGCTGTTGAGGCAAAAGAAGGAGTTCCAATTAGACAAAACACAGAAACAGCAGCCTCAATAACTTATCAAAATTTTTTCTTATTATACCCTAAATTATCAGGTATGACTGGAACAGCTAAAACGTCTGAGATAGAATTTGAAAAGATTTATAATTTACCGGTAGAAGAAATACCAACAGCCCGACCAAACCTTCGTAGAGACTTGTCTGACTTTGTTTATAAAGATAATTTAACAAAATGGATTGCTATTGCACGGGAATGTAAATCTGTCGCAAAAACAAAACAACCGATTTTAATTGGAACAACAACTGTTGAAAATTCTGAAATGTTAGCAGATTTACTAAAAGAATATCAACTATCTTACCGCTTGCTCAATGCTAAACCAGAAAATGTAAAACAAGAATCAGAGATTGTAGCACAAGCAGGAGAAATTGGCAGTATTACAATAGCAACAAATATGGCAGGCCGCGGAACAGATATTATTTTAGGTGGAAATATTATATTTAAAGTTCGAAAACAACTTTATAATATTCTAGTTTCTTATAAAAGCCAAAGTAATTCAACGAATTTAAATAATATTTTTCCTTTAAGAAAAGATATTAAGTTTACTTCGCAAAAATTTTTAAGTGTTTTAAATTCATTACTCAAGGATTCTAAATTCTTAAGTTTATCATCAACTGGAATTTTAAAATTCCTAAATGAAATTGATCAAATTAGAATTCCTAAAATTCCTTATCAATGTTCAATTAAATTTTTACTTAGTGAACTAGGAAATTTTGAGAAAAAAAATCAAAATATTAACAATAAAATTGTTAAAAATTTAGGTGGACTTTATATTATTGGTACAGAGCGAAATAATTCTCGTCGAATAGATAATCAATTACGGGGTAGATGTGGACGTCAAGGTGATCCTGGAACTTCTCGATTTTTTTTAAGTCTAGAGGATTCATTATTTCGAAATTTTGGAAGTTCAAAACTTCAAAATTTTATGCAAAATCAACTTTTAGATGATCTACCATTAGAGTCAACTTTACTAACTAAAAGTTTAGATGCTGCTCAAAAACGGGTCGAAGAAAGAGATTATGATGGACGGAAATATTTATTTGATTATGATGATATATTAAATAAACAGCGTAATATAGTCTATTATGAAAGAAGAAAACTTTTAGAAAGTCAATCTTTTCGAGAAACAATTTTAGCGTATGGTGAACAAGTTATTAAAGATATTATAAATTTATTGAAAGATCCGAAGGTTAGAAAAAATAGTTCTCTAATTGAAGAATTATTTAAAACAAGATTCATAAGTTTAAATGATAATTTAAATGCCTTAGATCCATTTGAATTAAAAACTTATTTATTTCAAGAATTTTGGTTATCTTACGAAGCAAAAGTACTAGAATTTGAAATATGTCAAATTGGTTTAATTGGATCTTTTGAACGTACAATTATTCTTTATTATATAGATATTGCTTGGAAAGAACATCTCCAAAAAATTGCATTATTACGTGATGCTGTAGGATGGAGAAGTTATGGTCAACGCAATCCATTGTTTGAATTTAAAGAAGAAGCGTATAATTTATTCCAAAATCGAAATATAACAATAAGACATTTATTAATTCGTGATTTTTTACATTCGTTTATTTTATAAAAATTAAATTCATTTATATTAAAAAAATAAATATATTTATGACAAAACGTACTCTATCAAATAAAACCCGTTTTTCTATTTTAAAAGTTTCGGGCTTTCGTGCTCGTATGGCAACAACTCAAGGAAAAAAAATAATACGAAATCGAAGAAAAAAAGGTCGAAAAAATTTAGCAATTCTACGTTAATACAGTAAATTATTAGAGTTAATCACTTTTGTTTACTCTAATAATAAACAATTTTTTATGTAAAATTAATATAATAGTAATGTATTAAATAGAATTTTGATTGAATGATTTTATGAAATTTACCGATGAATTAACACTCTTATTAAAAGCGAGATATCCAATAATTTATATCAATACAATTGAGGAAGACCGCGTAGAGTATATTATTCGCAAATATATTAAAACAAGTTTGAATAGAAGTATTTATAGTTGGGATTTTATAGATGGCTATACAAATAACCCAAATAATGAAGGATTTGCAAAGCGAAATCCAGTCCAAGCACTTGAACTTGTAGAACGGTTAACAGCTCAAACACCTGCTTTATTTTTATTAAAAGATTTTAATAGATTTTTAACAGATGTTTCAATTTCAAGAAAATTAAAAAATATAAGTAGAATTCTAAAACTTCAACCAAAGACAATAATCATTATTGGCTCAGAATTAAATATTCCAAAAGAATTATATGATCTAATTACAATTTTACAATTTCAATTACCTGTTGAAAATGAAATTAATTATGAATTAAAACGATTAATTGAATCATTAAATATTGAGATTGATCAACAAGTTTTAGAAAGTTTAACAAGAGCATGTCAAGGTTTATCTCTTGAACGTATTAGACGTGTTTTATCAAAAATTATTGCAACTTACAAAACAATTGATGAAAATAGTATAAAATTTTTATTAAATGAAAAAAAACAAATTATCAGTCAAACAGAAATTTTAGAATATTGGTCAGTAAATGAAACAATTTCTGAAATTGGTGGAGTTGATAATTTAAAAAATTGGTTAAAAAAACGAAAAACCTCTTTTGGGATTCAAGCATCAAATTATGGATTGCCAACTCCACGTGGTTTATTACTTGTTGGAATTCAAGGAACTGGAAAATCTTTAACTGCTAAAGCTGTTGCTACTGAATGGCAATTGCCCTTATTAAAATTAGACGTTGGAAAACTTTTTGGAGGAATTGTTGGTGAATCTGAATCGCGTCTTCGACAAATGATTGAAGTAGCAGAAACAATTTCACCTTGTATTTTATGGATTGATGAAATTGATAAAGCTTTTAGTAATACTAATAGTACAGGAGATAGTGGTACTAGTAATCGTATATTAGCAACATTTATAAGTTGGTTATCAGAAAAAACAAAGCCAGTTTTTGTAGTTGCAACAGCAAATAATGTAGATATTTTACCATTAGAAATTATTCGAAAGGGCCGATTTGACGAAATTTTTTTCTTAGACTTACCGCATAAGCAAGAACGAGAACAAATTTTTAAAATACATATTCAACAATTTCGACCTAATCGTTGGGAATCCTTTGATTATTCAAAGTTAGCTCAACTTTCTGAAGCATTTTCAGGTGCAGAAATTCGTCAAAGTATTATCGAAGCTATGTATCATGCTTTTTATGAAAAAAGAGAATTCACAACTGAAGATATTTGTTTAGCATTAACACAATTAATACCGCTTTCTCAGTTAGAAAATAATCAAACATTAAAGCTAAAAAATTGGGCAGTATCTGGTCGTATTCGTCTTGCCTCTTCAAAATCTATTTCTATGAATTAAAATCTTTATGAAAAAAAATATTTTTAAGTCAATAGCTGATTTAAGATTTGCTATTTTTATTTTATTAATGATTGCCGTTTTAAGTATAATTGGCACTGTTATTGAGCAAGACCAATCAGTTGAAACTTATAAATTAAATTATCCTTTAACAAATCGGGTTTTTGGATTTTTATCATGGGATATTATTCTTCGATTTGGATTTGATCATATTTATAAAACGTGGTGGTTTATTA
>JABSQC010000005.1 GCA_013214845.1 Mycoplasmataceae bacterium | reverse complement strand
ATGAAATAAGAACTTATAAAAGTTCTTTTTTAGGGATTTTGAAGAATTACTACATACCTTATTTGAACTACATTACTGTTAACCTTAAAAATAACAAAACTTTTGAAGTAAATATTACATTCAAAAGTGGTTCAAAGAAATTAAAAGATCACCCAAAATATGAATTTCTCAATAATAGAGTTGGTCAGCAGCTATTTAAGCAACAGCTAATTAAGGTTCAAAAAAAATCACTATTTGATAGTTACAAAAGCTCATCTATGTTTGAAGCTGCACATATTAAACCCTTCAGTAAGTGTGAAGAAAATGAAAAATATGACACTTCTAATGGTTTGTTGTTAGAACCAGATATTCATAGGCTTTATGATAAAAACCTAATTAATTTCAAAATTACTGGAGATAAGAGGATAGAAATCTTATTCAGTGAATCAATTTCAGATTATGATAAAGAACTTCTACTAAATAGACTAGGAAGTAAAATAACATCACATAAAATTGAAAATATGGATGAAAAAATGCAGAAATACCTATTAGAAAGAAGCATATAATATAATTCAGATATGAAATCAATGGATATGAATTTGGCTGAATATTTAATAGATGAATGAGTTACTTTTAGCATCCCTGTATATCAGAGGAAATACACTTGAGGAAAAGATGAAATTAGTAGATTCCTTTTTGATTTAAAGAGTTTAATAAATAGTGATACAGATAAAAAACACTTTGTAGGAAGTGTCTTTTCATAAGTAGAATATGACTCAAGAAATGCTAATCATGAAATGATTGATGGGCAACAAAGAGTGGTAACTTGCTTTATTCTATTTACAGCTCTAAGAAACTATTTGATAAATGAAAAAAGTGATTCCTTTGCCTCAGATGATATAAACAGAAAGGTTTTACAAAACAGAAATGACAAAATGTCACTAAGACTAAAGTCTATTCCTAATTCAACAAAAAATACAGACGAGCAGAATTCTTTTACACTTATTTGAAGAAATAAAGACATTTCGTCACATAAAGATAATGTAGCAATAAACTATAAGGAGATTTATTCATGAATAAAAGAAAATGATTTTTCTTATATAGATATTAAAAAGGGCTTAGAAAAAATGATTATAAATGCTACAGAATTTAAAAAAGATGATAGCAAGAGCGAAATAAATGTTCATCAAGTTTTTGAATCAATTAATTCTTTGGGCAAAGGACTTACACCAGTTGACTTGATTAGAAATTATTTACTAATGAACTTTAAAGATAGTAAAGTTCAAGATGAAATGTTTGAAGAGTATCTTAAGGAAATAGATGGAGAATTAAATGATTCTAAAAAAGATAGTATAAAAAACATAAATGTCTTTTATAGATCATTTCTAGTTTACTTGCTTAATGTTAGAGTTGATAATGAAAAAATGTATAACCTTTTAACAAATACATATTTTGACAAAAAACTATCAGAAGAGAAAGCAAGATTTTTCTTACAAAGCTTAAATGATTATTATTTAATTTATAAAAAAATATACATTGATGACATACATAGCAATAATAAGTATTCTAAAATTTTTAAGAATTCTGACTATATTATTCCCAATAAAAATATATACATAAAAAAAGGAATAACGCCAAACATACCACTTATACCTTTAGTTATTAAGTTATATACATTTTATGATGATTTAAATATTATAGACTCATCAGAATTAGAGAAATCTCTAAAATTGATAAACGATTGAACTTTTAGAAGATCAATTATAAGAGCTAATGATAAGAATTTAAATGGCGTTATACCTAATATATTGAAAAAGTTAATTGAAAAAAATGCCAATGTAGTTGAAAACAAAGAATCAATTTATTCAGTATTAAAATCTATAATTGAAGACTCTTCTGAAAAATTTGTATCAAATGAAGCAATTAAGGAAAGCATGAAAGTTCAAAACTTTTATAAGAATAAAACTAAAGAGTTTCTACTAATGAAGATAGAGCAAGATATGTCAGACCTTAAGTTTGTAATTAATGATGATGTCAATGTTGACCACATCATTCCTAGGAAGCCATCAACAGAGAAAAGAAAAGAAATAATGTCTGAACTAAATATTATTGAACTTGAAAGGTATGACGAGATAGTAAATAATATAGGAAATTTAGCTCTTTTAGACAAAAGCAAAAATATAGTTAAGTCAAATAGTGTAGATGATATTGATAAAAAAATATTGTTTTACTCAGACTATCCAAGCAACAAAAAGATTATTGCAAAAATAAAGCTTAATAAATACTGAAATAATGATGATATAAAATCAAGAAGAGAGTTTATTACAGAAAAAATAAATAATATCTGAAAGACAAATCTCTAAGACAGCAAATAATCTAGATTACAAAAGAAATGGGGGTACTCCATTATTCTATACAAGATCCTAATTTAGAAGAATTAGTTAAAGAAGTTATTAAAAGAGGTGGTAAACAACTAACTAATATAAATTATTACTGCCCAGGTGAAAAACCATATAGGATGGTTTATATGGAAGATCTATTTGGAATAGTATTTGAAATATATTCACATAGTTATGAATTAACTTATAGTAGTGGAGCATATTAATGCTCTTTTTATTTTAATAGTACTTATTTAACAATTTATTTTGTTTTTATAAAAATAAAATAATATTAAATTATGTCAGAAAAACATTACAAGTATAAATGCAAAGACTGTGGACACGAATATGTAGCAGCAAAATCTAAAACTGGAGATAATGGAACTTACGCTTGCCCTGAATGTGGCACAATAAATCAACCCATTGGCAGCTTTATAGGATAGCATTAAATTTTAGAACAACACTTTTTAAAAAGTGTTGTTTTTTTATATTGTTGAACATTGTAAATAATATATATATTATAAATAGACAATCGCCTAAAATATATTCAGGTAAATATGAATTAACTTATAGTAGTTGGACAAATTATTGCCTTTTTATTTATGTTTAATTAATAAACTTTAGTAATGTTAATTTTTTAAAAAATTTATTTAAATGTTTATTTTTAACACTTAAATAAATTTATATAATTAAAGTGTCCTGGAAACAGGGCGACACCATAAAGTTGCGATTTGCTATTAACTAAAATTAAAAGTAAATCATTTAGGGAGAGACGTCTCCCTTTCTTTTTAAGAAATAAATTATTAAATAATTATTTGCTAAAAAGAAATTATTAATATTCTTCTAAATTAAATTAAATGTTTAACTATTTTTCATTAGCAACAATTATTGTACGACTTTTTTTAAAAATAAATTTTGATATATAATAATTTAGGAGACATATCGCAACCTATTATGCAACTTTATGGTATCGCGCTATCTTCTAAATATAGATAAAAACAATTTTTTTAAATTGTAATTTATTAATGTAATAACTTTTAATGAACTGAAAATTCTAATTAAAAGGAGAATCATGAGTAAATTTATACCTAAAATAATATTGCAGATAACTGTATTTTTTGTTCCAGTAATTTTTTCTTCTATCGCTATATTAAACTATGATAATACTGATAGTTATGACCTTTATGCCAATGACAAGGCATCTAGTTATACCAATTATGAAGAAGACAGAACCGAATATGAAAAAAATTGAGTAAAATATATTAATTTAAATGAACCTAATTTGAATAAAAGCGGTGTTACTACAAAAGGAGAAGCTACTAAAGACGGTATTGCCTTTGATGCAGTTATAGCATGAGATGGAGGAGCAAGGTATGAGTGAGGTGCAGGCCACGCTAGTGATTTCACATTTAAAGCTGACTTTCATGATATGCCTTATTTAGGAGATCAAGCAGGGAAACTAATAAAAGGATCTGAGGTTTCTACTAATTCAAATGATAAAAACTCAACTAGTGATGGAAATTTAAACAATTTAGATACAGGATATATGGATCAAATATTTAAATCTAAAGGTGAAATAAATCTTTCATATGCTTATGACAATTCCTTTAAAACAACACTTGTTCAATCCGCAGTTGATACTGATGAAATTCATTTTAAAGAAAATCATCCTACTGACATATTATTTGATCCAGGAAATTCAGGTATTGGCAATCAAGCTGCAGTAGTTGATTCTCAAGATAAAAAGGATATCCTAGATTTTAGCAATTATGATAGTAGCAATAATCAATATGTTCAAGGAGCAGGAGTTAATGGTTATAGGATCAACACTTCAAATGTAGTTACTGACCCCAATGTTTATTATCAATTTGCTGTTGAAATTGATACTGGTTCTAGTGATGGTACTTATTATGGCCCTAATTTAGATGTTTCATTTTATGATGAAGAAAGTAATTCAACAACTACTTTTTCAATACTTTCATCAGAAACTTCAGAAAGTGATTACAAGAACTTTTTACATCAGGATAATTTAGCAATTGGTTTTTTTACTATGTCAGGAGAAACCCTTGCTAATTTTGACGCCTTTAGTGTTGACTATAAACAACATAATTCACGTACCTCAAGTGGAAATAATGGAAGTGACACAGGAAGATACATTTATTTAGGAATAACAAAAATTGAATTGCCAACTATAGTTATAGGAGATGCAGCTAATAAAGAACCTTACAATGCACCAAAGTTATATCTAAAAGCAGATGAATTTGATAATTTTTCTCATGGAACTAATACTGACTTTTTTGAAATTTATGATAAATTTACCTTAATATCTGAACCATCAACAGACAAAAATGGTAAAACCATACATGGAACGTCATACTATGGAGATATATTTATTAATAACACTAACATAACTGAATATACTGATAGCAATGAGTACAATTATGTAATGTATACTTCAAGTGATGATTATACAATAAATATAAAAGCCCCAGGTTTTGACTATAAAGACTGGACATATGAATACTATTGACTAAATTATGATAAACCAACAGACCTTCTAGGAAATCAATGACATACTATTAAGAACATTAACTATTCTGTGACTGTAAGTGCAATTAAACCTGCAACAGGAAGTGTGAAAACATCTCACTATGATAGAAACTATGTGTCTCAATACTCTATGGATTCAGAATTAAATACAGAAGAATTTATAGCTAAAACACCTAGTGGTAAATTTATTGAAGTTTATTTTTTAGATAACCAGGTTGAACTTAGTTGAAAAAAAGAAGAAATTTCAGAAATGTCTATGAAATACATAAAGTGAAATAATATTGATAAACAATGAGACCCTAATGGTTTAGTTAACGAAACAATACTACAAAATACAATAGATAAGGAGTCAAAGACTTTAGAAGAATATGGTTTTTATCAGATAGAAACAACCAATAATGCTAAAACAAGAACTACTTATACCTATGTTGTTATAGCTCCAAATGAGCCGGGTTACTATGGAAAAAAAGGTTATGATAAAGACATGCCTGAGTTTGAGATTGATTATATTGATGGCAGTAGTGAAGTTTTAACTGATTTAGGATGATTAGTTGACTATTTTGTTTACACAGAAGAGGGTCAAAGGTATGAACAAATTTCTGAACAAAAAGGTTTTGAATACTATGAAATAAAAGAAGATTATACATATGATGAGATTGACATGCTTACAAGACAATTAGATAGTTACCATAATCTCAATAGCATTGATATGAGCAATATCAATGAGTATATTACTAATGAACTAATTAATGAGTATTCTACATCGGGAATTTATGGAACTAAAACTAGTAAAGTAGAGGATGATATTACAAGACTAATATTAGAATATCTAAATAACAATTCTTCTTATGATATATATAACGAACAAGATATAGAAATAAGTTATGAATGAAGTAATCCTAATGAAAATAACCTTAGAGAAATAAAAAAAGGAATGCACCTAGATATAAGCATTGTTCCTACTGTTGATGGTAATTGATATAACTCAGCAACATTTGACAATGACAGAGCTACAAATAACACAGGTGAGATAAAAATTTCTTATGAATTTGATTGAATAGAATCTAAATATGAAAATGCTGACAACACTACCAC
This sequence comes from Mycoplasmataceae bacterium, assembly GCA_013214845.1. Taxonomy (GTDB): domain Bacteria; phylum Bacillota_I; class Bacilli_A; order Mycoplasmatales; family Hepatoplasmataceae; genus DT-50. Next base: position 6,587 of record JABSQC010000005.1, on the reverse strand, counting down.
TATAATAATTCTTAGTTCATTATTTGGAGGAATATTTATAGCTGGTGGAGGATGACTTTCATATAGATATGTATTTATGGGACATTCTGCTTCAAGTAGGTCTAAGTTAAATGATGCAAATAAAAACGTTAAGAAACTTAAAAAAGAAAAGAAAGAACTTAGTTTAAAGGTTTCAGCTAATGATAAGAAAAAGCAAAAAAAAGAATTTAAAGAATATAAAAAAGCTGAAAAACAAAGAATAAAAGACAAGGAAAAATTTTAATTAAAAGATGAAAGGTCTTTTTTATTTTAAATATTATTTTTTATTATAATAACTATGAGAGTAAATTGCAACTAAACAATAAGCAACAAAATGGTGTATTTATTCTTTAAATTAATGAACTATTAACTTATAAGTTATAAGGATGACTTGGTCACCTTATTTATTTTTTGATAACTATAAAATATAATTTAATGTAAAAATTAAAGTTATTTATTTTATAGAGTATCTTATTTAGCAAATTAATGAACGCGTAAAACTTAATTGAACAACGAAAAAACTTTTTTATTATAGGAGATAAAAATGGGAGACATAGTTTTAAAAGTCTATTTCATTCTTTCAATATCACTTGGTGTTATTACTGCTATGGTAATAATATTTCAAGCCGGAAGAATTGTTATGACAAATTTATCGTCAGGAGAAGCGATAAGACATAATGTATTAAGCAAAGGTTTATACCTTGTTTTAGACATACTAATACTAATAATACTACCTACTGCAATAGATACAGGAGTATCTGACATAGGTTTTTTAGGTGGTGATCTAAGTGATTTCATATTCAAGTTGTATGAAATTTTAAGTTGAATTACAGCAATAGCATCAGTTGGATTAATCGCTTTCAAAATGGCAATGGTATTTATGAGCTCTGAACTATCAGATAACGAAAAAAATAAGTTAATAATTAGATATGTATCATATGGAGCATTAGCAATAATAATTTTTATAGGTGCTCCATTGCTAATAGATGGATTAGTTCAAAATGTAGGAATAATTTAAAAGCGTTACTATGAAAAAATTTATCAATAAGTACCGATTTAGTTCATTAAAAAATGAACTAGTTAACTTAAATGAAAATGTTAAATTAAATTCATCACTAGCAGCAATAAAAAAAGGAGACAATACAGTTGTAAGATCCTACTTTGATTCTTTTGATGATAAGAAAAAAAGAACAAATGTAAAAGTAAAATGATTACTAAGATGACTGCTAACAATATCAATAATACTATTCGTAATTTTACTTTCTGTTTTTATAGGAATTGGAATAAGCGAAGGAATAAGTGGAGTAGATAGCAGTGAAATTAGTACATATTATTATGGTCCGCTAAAAGAGCCTGTAACAAGTAAAGATTGAGAAGACATAATAGTAACTTCAATAGTGAAATCAGTCAGCTATCTTGTTTGAATTTTATTAGTAATTCCAATTACATTTATAATGAACATTCTTCAATGATTCATTTTTTTCATATCAGGTGGAAAACTACTGAATGATTTACTATTTACTGGCTCTGGAGACATAACATCGATTATTATAGTAATGGCAGGAATAGGTGCTGTACTATTGCTTCTTTTTGGTGTTTATAAATTGTCATTAATATTTATGTCTAAAAGCCCTGAAAAAGATCTAAAGAGCTTAGGAAAGTATATAGTAGTTGGTGTGAGCTCGCTTATTTTAATTCCATTTGCTTTTTTTGTATCTAATTTGATGGTTACATTATTTGTCAACCTGCTACTTGGTACAGAAACCCCAAATAAAATGTTATCTTTTACTTTATATCAAGATAGTTGAAAAACTATGGCACAAGGACAAGCACAAAACTCTATACCTATGTCACCTCCAGAAAGTGACAATTTTCAAATTGGAATATATCTAATTTTATTGGTTGGAGCAATGATATTACTTGGTTATATTGCAATTGGATTAGGTATGAGAATGTGAGAACTAGTAGCCCTTTACTTAGTTGGATTTACTTTAGCACTTTATCAACCAATTGATTCTGGAAAGAATTTTAAGTGATGGATAGGTACCAGTATTCAAAAGTTTGGTTCACTAGTTCTAATAATTGTTCCATTAACTGCCTTTTTTACATTGTCACCAGTTATCAATGAGCTGTTTTTAAAAATTCAATCCGATTTTGATTATTTGGGTATTGCTAGTGGATTATTGATAATTTCACTACTTTCTACTATGGTTGCACTTCCTAAATATTTATCACAAGTTATAAATGATAGGAATATTAAAAATAGTTCTGTAGCAAACTATTTAACAGTAAATAAAAATATTACACCAGCTTCTAGTCCATATAGAAAAGTTAAAAGTACTACAAAAACAACTACAGTTAAAACTGTAGCTAGTGGTAAATCTAGATACGTACCAAGAATGGATAATCAAGTTAAAAGTTCAAGTACTAAAAAATCTCAGAAACTAAAAGGAAGTAACGTTTATGTTGTTTCAAATAAAGGAAAAAATGCTAAAGACTTTGAAAAATACATAAGAGAATACAAGGATGGCAAAAGCTAATGAATGAAAGAAATGAAAGAGGATTAGTTCCCATACCTTTTAGAAAGGTAAAGAATAACATAAAGTGATTTATAGAATTTGGCGACATCCCATATATAGCGATCTGATTTGTATTACTATTGGTCTTTCTATTACTTCCTATTAAAGTTTGAATAGGAATAGTTTTAAGTTTAATTACATTTTTCATTATGTTATTTTTAATTGTTCCTATAAATACAAATAAGGATAAAGGTAGAACCTTATTAATTTATTGACTTAAATATCTATCATCTCATAGAAAAGTTAATACTTTGCAATTGCTTAATGAATTAAAAATAGACATTGAAAGTACTAAAAAAATAGATTCACGTGTTTTTACTCTTGTAAATTCTGATAGGTATTTATATGGATTCAAAATAAGAGGTGAGGACCCAACGTTACTTCTACCAGCTGATGTTGACAAAAGAATAAGTTCAATTAAAAGATTATTTATGATGGAAGGAATTAATGTGAACTTATATAAGGAAACTATTAATTCTAACTTTGAAAATGAAATTAGAAACCTAGAGGAAATAGATAAAAAAATTAAAGAAGGAAAAATTAGTGATAATACAAGAAAATCATTAGTTATGTCTGAAATAAGAACATTTAAACAATTTCAACATGGAGGACTATATAAAAGCACTTATTTTATTGTTGTTTCATCACGTAAGAAAAAAAGAATACTTGAAACACTTGAAACATTTGAGAACACCTTAGACGCTTCAGGATATTACTACACTTCTTGCAATAAAGAGGTATTAAGTAAATTAATTGATGACACCTCCCTAACAGATTACTTAAATTTAAGAAATGATAGATTAGAAAAATATAAAACTGATCTTAAGGAATACAAAAAACTCACTACTTTAAATGAAGCTAATAAAAATAATGGTATTGATAACCCAATAGATACTAGTGATTTTATTTCACCAAAATTATATGAACATGAACTAAATAAAACTACTAAATATAAACCAAATCATATTAAGATTGACAAAGGTGAAAAATATATACAAATGGGTTGTATTTCTCAGTTCCCATCAATTGTTCCTGCTCAATACTGAAGACTGCTTAATGCTACTGATGATGTAGCTGTTAGATACTTTGGTTATAAATTAAATTCATCTACTACTCGTAAATATATTAATAAGTCTATTGTTAGATTACAAGAGCAATTTGAAAAAGCAAGAAAATTAACTGATGAAAAATCTTATAGTAATTCTATTGAAGATGTTGATTTACTTGCAGATGAAGTTATATCAGGTGGAGAAGTATTAAGTAAGGGATATTTCTTAGTAAAAATAACTGCCAATTCTCTTGTAGAACTAAGACAAAAAGCACAAGAATATAGAGCCCATCTTAAGTCTCTTAATATAAGATATGAAGCTCTTACATATAGACAAAAAGAAGCATTAATTAGTTGAAGACCTACATTCGTAAATGATTCATTTCTTAAAACAATTGGTGGTGAAATACCCGCTAATACATTAGCTATAGGGCTTCCATTCTTTTCATCTAGTTTAAGAGATGAAAAGGGAACACTTCTTGGATTTACCGGAGATGAGGAAGAGATTGTATTCGATGCTAACGCCTTTGTAGAAAAAGGTAGCAAGATAATGAATGGTAATAGATTGATAATTGGTAACTCAGGTTCTGGTAAATCAACTATGGCTAAAAAGATTATGATTAGTTCTATTGCTAAAGGTAATAGAGTAATAATAATAGACCCTGAAAATGAATATAGTAGAATTGCTAGAAATCTTGGTGGAGTTGAAATAGATCTTGCAGATGATAAACAAAATAAACTTAATCCACTTGAAGTCTTTGTTGGAACTGATAAGTTGCATATTAATAAAGTTATTAACTTTGTTAAGATAATATTCCCAGTTTTAAACCCTGAACAAGAAGTAGTAATTAAAAGAGCCTTAATTCAACTATATGATGAGAGAACTAAAAAAGGTAAAAAAGAATGACCAACTCTTACTGATTTACATAAACAGGTAAAAAAAGATAATTCCAAACTTAAAAACCTTAGCGAGTCAAAAGAGACTATAGAAGAATTTCTTTACTCTCTTACTATGGGACAAGAAGGTGATTTATGAGATGGTCAATCTTCTATTAAATCTGATAACTCTCAGTTAATAGTATTTAATATTCAAAAGCTAAGATCTGTTAGTAGTCTTGCACAAGTCCAACTATGATTAGCATTTGAATATATCTATAAATTCTTAAAAGAAAACCAAGACTATAACTTTAAAAAAGATGCAAAAGAAGCTAATAGATTCCTTGATATATATGTAGATGAATCTCACTTACTAGTACAAGATGGAAACATAATGGCTGCTAGAGAGATATTAAGTATTGTAAAAAGAGCTAGAAAGTATTTTGCTTCTCTAACTCTTATTACTCAGAATATGAACGACTTTATAGAGAATGTAGATATAAGAAGAGAGACATTAGGTATACTAGCTAATTCAGATTCTATGATTATAGGTAGACAAGACGGTAAGGAATTAAAAGTTCTTATAGAGTTGCTTGATGACTCTCGTCCACTTACAGAAGTAGAGATAAATGCAATAGCAAATAATAATAGAGGAGAGTTCTTGATTTCTCTTGGTAAGTCTTGAAGAAGTTGATTCTATGCTTATTATTCACCTGTCGAAAAATACTTTACAGGTATCATTGATAAAAAGACATTACTTTCTGATTTAAACTTTGAAGAAGAAGTAGAACAGAATGCTATTGAAATTAATGAAGTTAATGTTGAAAAATCTATTTAGTTAATTAAATTGTTTAATCTTAAAAACAAGACAATATTTTGTCTTGTTTTTGTTTATAGAACTTGATAATTATAAATTTGTTATCTATAATTAGGGTAAACATGAAAAAAAATATTATTGGACCAATATGTACTGGCATTTCAATATTGAGCGTTATAACAAAATTTAGTGATGAAAGTTTACATACTAAAGACATTTTAATAGAAGAAAAAAATAATGAAAACAACAATTTTTTTAATTCTGAAGAAATAAGAAGAGAGTCAATTTAAGATTTAGAAAGCACGTATTCTGATATTACAAAATTAGATTTTATAAGAATAAGAGATAGTATGCATAAAAAACTAGAGAATATATATTCTCTTGATAAAAAAATGGAATACTACATAATAATTGAAAAACATAATGATTTCATCTTTTCTCTATTCATGGATACAAATAGAGAGTATTATGTTCATATATATGAAAAAAAATCATCTCATAAGGGCACAGCATTGTGAGATGTTGCAAATGATATTATTAACAATTCTATTTATAATGTCAACAGTCCACATTGAGAAAACTTTATATCTAATGAAAAAAACAGCGATACTTTAAAAGGCATACAGATTGTATCAATTCCTACTTTTAAAAAGTATTGATATACAAACTCTCAACCTGACATCACACTAATGTCTATTCTACTTAATGACAATGCGAAAGCTTATGAATTTGTTCATAGAGGTGCTTCCAATACATCTATTAATGGTAAAAATTATGGTTACACCTATATGGAAGCAGAAAGTGAATATTTTAAAGACAATCCTATGCTAAGAAAATATTCTTCTTGACAAAAAGAGAATAGTTTAAATGATGATAATAGCGAGTGAATAAGTTTTGACAAAACAGAAGACTTCTTAAACAAAGTCACAATATAAACTGAAAAATAATTTAAAGAATTTATATTTTATTTTGTAAATGTATTTGTAACAATAAATTTGTCAATCTATAATTAGATTAGAGAAATAATAGCTAAAATTAATTAGATACTAATAAGTTTTTTAAAAACTTTATTAGTCATAAAAATATTGTTAATCTAAAAGATTATAAGGAGAGATATATAAATGAATCAAGATTTTAATAAGGTGTGCAACCTTATACTAATACAGACATATCATCATTAATAAAATACAAATACACTGTTAGCAATATGAATGTATTTTAATTTAAAGTTGGTGAAATTGAAAAAATA
>JABSQC010000049.1 GCA_013214845.1 Mycoplasmataceae bacterium | reverse complement strand
TGTTTGTTCCGTGCTCTAGGGCGTGATATTGAAGCAATGACACTCGTGGTACATTTTTCGAACCAACTGAAGCCCAATCCCAATGAAGAGGAGATTATCGTGTATATTGAGTTCATGGCTAACTCTTTCAATCTTTTCCTTTTCTTGAATTAAGTTTTTAGTTTTCATCTATATTAGTATTTTCTCCGTTATTTTTTATATCTTCTTCTTTATTGTCTGTATCATCACTTGAAACAATTGAGTATGATGCTATTGACTCATTATTTCTAAGTCTTATTAATTTAACACCTTTTGTATTCTTAGAAAATTTAGAAACTTGTTTAAGTGATAATCTTATAGTTGTTCCTTTGTCAGTCATGATTAGTATATCTTCGTCACCAGAAACAGCTGACATTCCTACAAGTGTTGAGTCATCAATTAAGTTAATTGTTTTGTATCCTCTACCTGCTTTGTTAGTTTTTGAATACTCTGTTGAATCAGTTAACTTACCATAACCGTTTGAGGCAAATGATAGTATGTATTCCTCACTGTTAAATATTGAAGATGAAACAACAACAGAATCATCTACCAATGCAATACCTGTAGATCCAGAGGCAACACGTCCAGAAACTTTTACAGTATTAACACCGAATCTTATTACCTTACCGTTAGAAGCTGAAATAAGTAAGTCTTGTTCATCATTTGATTCAAGAACATTAGATAAGTAGTCTCCTTCTTTTAGTTTTATAGCTATCTTACCACTTAGATTAATTCTCTTAAATTCAGATGAGCTTGTTCTTTTAACTAGACCTTTATTAGTTACAAATGTCAAGTAATTATTTTCATCATAATTATCTATTGGAAGAATAACATTTATTTCTTCTCCTTTTTCCATAGATGTAATTATGTTTACTATAGGAAGTCCTTTAGCTTGTTTTGAAGCCTCAGGTATTTTTGTAGCTCTCATTCTGTAAACTTTTCCTAAGTTAGAAAATAGAAGAAGGTCTATATGAGTATTTGTTGTCAATATAACTTTTGAATGGTCATCATTAGATTTAACTCCTCCAGCAGAACCTACACCACCTCTAGTTTGAGCTCTGTATTCATCTTGAGGTATTCTCTTGATGTAACCTCTTTTTGAAAAGTATATTACGATATCTTTTTTAGCAATTAAATCTTCATCACTAATATCTCCATATTCTCCAGTTAGAATTTGAGTTTTTCTTTCATCTCCGTATTGCTCTTTAATTTCAGATAAGTCTTCAACAATCTTTAATGAAAGTTTTTCTTCATGTTTAAGTAAATCTTTTCCATTTTTTATATTTTCATCAAGGAGACTTTTTTCATCTCTCATTTTTTGTTGATCCAGAGAATTAAGTCTTATAATTCTCATGTCTCCAACAGCTTCAGCTTGTTTAGCACTTAGACCAAACTCTTTTGATAATCTTTCATATGCTTCAGCAGAATTTTTTGATGATCTTATAATTCTAATAACTTCATCAATATTATTTCCTTCTGTTATTTTTAAAAGACCAATAACAATATGCAATCTAGCTTCTCATTTAGCTAAACTAAATTTAATAGATCTTCTGTATATGTCTAGCAAGTGGGCCTTGTATATCTCAAGAAACTGCAATATGTTTAATGTTACTGGCTCTTTATCATGAATAGCTAGCATGTTTATTGAAAATCTTGTCTGCAGCATTGAATGTTTGTAAAGATAATTAAGTTCTATCTCAGGTGAATGCCCTCTTTTAAGATCTAGTATTACCCTTATTCCTGAGTGATTTGTTTCATCTCTAATTTCCTTAATTGATTTTATTTTTTGATTTCTTACTAAATCAGCTATACCTTCAATTAATGAAGATTTCTTAACATTGTAAGGAATGCTTTTGATAATAATTCTTGAACCATCTCTTTCGTCGCCTTCTATTTCAACTTCAGATCGAACTACTACTGAACCATTACCTGTTCTATATGCCTTATCTATTCCAGAAAGACCAAGTATTTGAGCTCCAGTTGGAAAATCAGGTCCTTTGATGATTGACATTATGTCATCAATACTTGTGTTCTTGTCACTAAATACTTTTATTGCAGCATCTAGTAATTCAGTTAGATTGTGAGGAGGTATTGAAGTTGCCATACCGACCGCAATACCAATAGAACCATTCATTAACAAGTTTGGAACTCTAGTTGGCAATATTACTGGTTCGCTTTCTGTATTATCGTAGTTACCAGAAAAATCAACTGTATCTCTTTTGATATCGTAAAGTAGTTGCGAAGATATCTTAGATAATCTCGCTTCTGTATAACGCATAGCAGCTTGTGAGTCACCATCGATTGAACCAAAGTTACCTTGACCATCAACTAATGGATATCTAAGTGAAAAGTCTTGTGCCATTCTTACCATTGCTTCATAAACTGAAGAGTCACCATGTGGGTGGTATTTGGCAATAACATCACCAACAACTTTTGCTGATTTCTTTCTAGGCTTAGAGAAAGTCATTTCTTGTTCACTCATTGAATATATAATTCTTCTTTGAACTGGTTTTAATCCATCTCTAGCATTTGGAAGTGCTCTAGATACAATAACAGACATTGCATATTCAAGAAATGATTTCTTCATTTCCTTAGAAATGGATAAAGATTTTATTTTATTATTTTCATTATCTGACATATTTTACCCCTCAAGTATCTCTACTTCTTTTGCGTTTTCTTTAATTATTTTTTTTCTTGATTCAGTATCTTCACCCATTAGTGCAGTTATTATATTGTCAGCCATTATTACATCGTCTATGTCAACTCTGTATAAAGATCTAACTTCAGGATCCATTGTAGTTTCTCAAAGTTGATCATAGTTCATTTCTCCAAGACCTTTATATCTCTGAATTATAAAATTCTTTCCAGGATACTTTTCTAATATCTCATCTTTTTGAATGTCATTATAAGCATAATATGCTTCCTTGCCTTTGTGTATTTTGTAAAGAGGTGGTTCAGCAATATATAAGTTACCTTCTTCTATAAGAATTGGTAAGTATCTGTAAAAGAATGTAAGCAGAAGAGTTCTAATGTGAGCACCATCTACGTCGGCATCCGTCATTATAATAATTTTTTTGTATCTAAGTTTTTCTAAATTAAATGCTTCTCCCACTCCTGCACCAATTGCAGATATTATTGAAGTAATTTCGTTATTAGCTAAAATTTTTTCAATTCTGTTCTTTTCAGAATTTATAACCTTTCCTCTAAGAGGAAGGATAGCTTGTGTTTCTCTATTTCTTCCCATCTTAGCTGAACCACCAGCTGAGTCACCCTCAACAATAAACAGTTCACTAACTTCAGGATCTTTTGAACTACAATCTGCTAATTTTCCTGGAAGCGTACTACTTTCTAAATTATTTTTTCTTCTTACGCTTTCCCTAGCTTTTTGAGCAGCTAATCTTGATTTTGCAGCAACATTCATCTTCTGCATTATTTCCATTGCTTCTTCTGGGTTTTCAAAAAGAAATTTTTCTAACTCATTAGATATAGTTTCGTTAACAATTTTTCTCACTTCTGAGTTTCCTAACTTAGATTTAGTTTGGCCTTCAAAAAGAGGGTTAGGGTGTTTTATAGATATTACTATAGTTGCACCTTCTTTAACATCCTCTCTTAGTATTTTTTCAGTTACTATCTTTCTAGTCTTAGGAGAGTGGTTGGCATACTTTTGAAATATTCTTAAAGCAGCATCAAAAAAACCAAGTTCATGTGTACCACCTTCAGTTGTTCTTATGTTGTTTACATATGACATAACATTTGAATTAACTGATGTTGTGTATTGAAGTGCAACTTCAATTGATACACCTGATTTTTCATCATATGCTTCATTGTAAATAACATGCTCACTTATTTTTGTTTTTGTAGAATTTATTTCCGTAACAAAATCTACTATACCTCCGGCAAATTCAAACTTAACTTTATTATTGTTATTTAGATTAGCAAAATTTATTATTAGTCCTTTGTTAAGATAAGCTGTTTGTTTTAATCTCCCTAAGATGATAGCTTCATCAAATTCAACTGTTTCAAAAATTTCAGGATCTGGTTTGAATCTTACTGTAGTTCCAGTTTCATTAGTTTCACCTCTTTCAACAAGTGGAGTTATTTTTGAACCACCGTTTTCAAATCTTATATTGTATTTCTTTCCGTTTTTGTTTATATCAACTTCAAGATATTTAGATAGAGCATTTGTAACAGTTGAACCTACTCCGTGTAGACCTCCTGAGACTTTATATGCAGATCCATCTCCTCCAAATTTACCCCCTGCGTGAAGAACAGTAAATATTGTTTGAACAGTTGGAACACCAGTCTTTCTGTGTATACCTACAGGAATTCCTCTACCAAAGTCTTGAACCTCTACTGATCCGTCTTTATGAAGAGTAACATTTATGTTGTTCCCGTAACCGGCCAGAACCTCATCAATAGCATTATCTACTATCTCTCACACTAGGTGATGCAACCCGGTTGAGGTTACATTACCGATGTACATACCTGGTCTTAGTCTAACTGACTCAAGATTTTCCAGGACATCAATCGCTCCTTGTCCATATTTATCATTATTATTTTCCATATTAAGTACCTATAACTTAATTTTATATGAAATATCGCTTATATATCCCAAGTTTGAACTTGGATTAGTTATAAAAATTTGTGCGTCAACTTTTTTAAGTGAGTTTATAACTAAAATAATGGACTTTTCACTTAATTCAGAAAAAAAGTCATCTAGCAATAAATACTTATTTTTTTTAGAAAAATTCGATAAGTTAATAACTGAAGAAGTTAGTAGAGAAAGTAATATTCTTATTTCTCCCTTGCTTAAATGATCACTAATTTTTTCATTTGACGACAATATGATTAATTTATCTTTAAGTATGGTTGTTATTTTTTCTTTACCAAGCAAAATTAAATCTATATTTTCTTTGTAATCATTAAATATGTCTTTTGCAGTTTTCTTATTAGACATTCCCTCTACTCTTGTTTTTATTTTTCTACTAGCTGAGAAATCATTTAGTTCAAAAACCTCTAATACTTTTGCTATTGTGTACTTTTCTCGTTGAAGATAATTAAATTGAGTTTGTGAAATTTCCTTAAATAAATTAAGAGTCAATCTTTTTTTTGTTTCTAAATTTTTTCTAGATTTAACTATTTCTTCAATTCTTTCTAGTAAATCTTTAACTTTTTTATACTCTTCGCTTAAAGTGTTGTCATTTGAAAATAGCAATTTTCTTAGTATCGACATCCTTTTGCTCTCTAAGTTTTGAAACTCATATGTTGATTTGGAATCAAGAAAAGCAACAGAAGATTTCTTTCTTATGTCTAACAAGGATTTGTCATAATCACTTCCTTCACTATCGTAATAATACTTTTTTCATTCATTATCATCAGGCATTTTTACTGAAACTTGGAAAAATTCTTTCCCAATAGAAATATTTTTCAAATTCTTTCTATTGTAAAGATTTTTCCCTGCAAACATCAAGAATATGGAACTTAGCAGAGTTGTT
>JABSQC010000048.1 GCA_013214845.1 Mycoplasmataceae bacterium | reverse complement strand
CATAACTGTATACTACATGAGATATTTAACAATGCAATCGTTTTCCTTTTACAAAATAAATGATAGAATAACATTTTTATAACGTCATAAATTATTGTTAGAGGTTTTGAACGTGACTCAAAAAGTAAACCCAATGAATTATAAAGATGCTGGAGTTGATATTGATGCTGGTAATGAACTTGTTGAAAACATCAAACAAGTAGTGAAAAAAACTAGTGAAAAGTAAGGCTGCCGCAGGCGGATATTTTCTTGACATTATTTTTCTTCTCTCCACGAAAATCATTTATTTTGTACTGTTACCCCTTTGTAATCACGTTTGATGTGTTTTGGTACCAAAGAATGAAACTTTAAAAAATGATATAAAACGTAATAATAGCAAGAAAAACAACATTTCAAAAGAAGAAACTGATTTTAATATTGAGTCAATATTTGAAGAGCTTAAAATAAACAAGAAAAATAATGCTAGTAATAAATATGTTAATAACAACATTGATGATAAATCTATTATTGATGCATTTGAATTACTTAATAAAAATGCCAGCAACAGAATAAACTTTGAATTAGATAAATTGTTTGAACCAAATAATATATATATAAATGATAAAAAAGAAATTGATAAGGGCAATATAGATGGTCAAATATTTGACGGAAATAAAATAATAAAAAGGGATTTAGTTAAAAAGCAATCAAATAATAAAAATGTATCTATTAACATTGATGATGTAATTGGTAAAAGAGAACAAAATTTAGAACACAAAGTTAGCAATGATTTTGATAGTTATGATTTTCAAAATTATAATAATATATCTAAGAAAAAAAATATTAGTAATTTGGATAGAAATCTATATTTTCTAAATATTGATAGCACCCCGCATGTATCTAAAAAAAACTTTGAATCTAATAAAAAGTCATTTCAGTTAGAGCCAAGTAATAATAATTTTTTAGAAGATAACATTCAAAAAATAAGCAATATTAATAAGCCAACATTAAATATATACGAAATACTTGACAATAATAAGAAGAAGGATATTACTAAAAATAATGGAAGAGATAACTATGTTGATATAAATAATAATAGTAATAACAATCAAAAAAATAACAAACTTATCCGCTTAGATAGAGATAGTAATAGCCTTGATGTTGAAAAAATTTTAGATTATAAATTTGTAAATGATAAATTCAGTAAAAGGAAAGATTCTAAATTTGAGTTTGAAAAAGTTTCAAAAGATATGAAGCCTTCGTTTTTATCTAAATATAGAATTGATATAAATGATAGTGAAATTCTAGATAATCAGCAAAAAGAATTTAGTGAAAATAAAAAAAATACTGTAAATTATCAAAATGATAACGAAAAATTTGAAATTGAAAGAAATAAAGATAATAATTTGAACTTATTATCAGATGGAGATGATGGTTTATTAGATCGTTTTTTAGATGAAGAATTAAAACAAAGTTATAAGCTGGATTATTTAAACAAAGATTTAGCATCAGAAATTATTGATTCAATAGATTTTAATGCTATTAGCTCTAAAGCTAAAGAAAATATAAATATTGATAAAATTTTAAATTTGGAGAAGGAAAAATTTAGAGAAAAAAATAATAAGTTACAAGAAAACTCTGTTGAAAATGTGTTTGAAAATATTAATAATCCGTTTTTAAAAAAAATAAGGCAACCAAATAAAAATTCAATAACAGACAATGATATAGCAACTTGATTAGACTAATTATTATTATAAAAACACTTTTATATATATATTTATAATAATAAGTTATCATTATAATATGAGTGATAATGATAAGATTTTAAAAGTTAAATGAAAACCAATAGGTGACATAATTGTAGAAAAGTCAGGTAATTCTTTTACTACATTAGAGAGGAAAAAATCTTTATTTAATGCTTCTTTTTCTTATTCAAGTCTTAATTCAATTCTTAATGAAAAGAAAACAAATTATCACCACAACATTTCTAAAAAGAATGTTTTTGATGATCTTAATTTAAATAGTACAAATTCAGAAGAATTTAAAGCTCCACTTAAAAACTCAACTAGTGCAATGCAGGACTTTGAAAAAGGCATTAACAAAATGATGTCCAATGCAAAAAAACCAAGCGACAGAATTGCAAGAGAAGACATAACTGACAACATGGACTTAACTGGTAGAGAAACTAAAGACTTTAAAGCTCCACTTAAAAACTCAACTAGTGCAATGCAGGACTTTGAAAAAGGCATTAACAAAATGATGTCTAATGCAAAAAAACCAAGCGACAGAATTGCAAGAGAAGACATAACTGACAATATGGATTTAACTGGTCAAGCAAAATCTAACATTAAGAAACCACTTAAAGCAAATCGAGGAATTTCAAGCGCCTTAAACAAAAGACTTGATGAATCTCTGTCTAGTTCAAATGTTGGAAACAAAACTCTACACAGAAAAAAAGGTAATTTGGATAAAACATTTGAAATTAATGAGAATACAAATACAAAACTTCGCAGATCAATAAGTAGAGGTTCTTTTAGTAGTACTGAAATTGACAAGATGATGAGATATGACAGAGATAAAGAAAACATCAATCCTAAATCAAATAGAGCAAAATTAATGTTCTGAGGCTAGATGAAAATTACACTAGGTTATAAGTTTAATATAACTTGGTGATAATCAAAGGAGAGTATATGGCTTTAACAAAATCAGAGAAAAACACAATTATTAAAAAATGACAATTAAATGAAAAGGATACCGCTTCGCCAGAAGTGCAAATAGCACTTTTAACTGAAGAAATAAACTTACTTACAAAACATTTAATCAAGAATAAAAAAGATGTCCACTCATTAACAGGTTTAAGAAAAAAAGTAGGAAAAAGAACAGACCTGCTAAGATATCTTAAATCAAGAGATGAAGAAAGATACAACAAGATTGTAAAAGAACTAAACATAAGAAAATAGAATATAAAAAACCTTGCCTAGACAAGGTTTTTTATATTCTTAAAATCTTTTTTCGCATAACTTTTTATATTATCTTTTCCTATCTTCTTTATCAGAACTTTTAATTCATCTCTTGTATAAGAGTTTCCTTTCTTTAATTCAAAACTATTTTTTTCATTGTTTATTTTGAATCATTCATTTAATTTATGTCTTGCTATAATGCTTGCTACAGCTACCTGAGGATATTTATCTTCTGACTTAGTTTCAAATAGTCAATCATCATACTCATTAGAATCTTTAGATATGTATTCAAAAAATTTGCTTTTATTTACAAATTGGTCTATTATCCTTTTGTAATCTCCACCAATCATGTTTTGAACTTTGAAATGTCCTCAACTAATAATTGATTTTATATTTCCTGTGCGCTTATACATCTCATTATAATTTTCAGGTTCTATAATAATTGTTTTTGATTCAACATTATTTATAAGTTTTAAGTAGTAATCTTCAATAATATTATCAGAAATCTTTTTACTATCTCCAACATTTATTTTCTTTAAAACATCACTTGTTTTATTATTGAACTTAACAGCTGTAATTATAATTGGCCCAAATAAATCTCCAGTTCCTGTTTCATCTGATCCAACTATATTTTCATTGACTTCAAAATTATTAAGGTATTTAACAAGATCATTTTCTTCTAATCTAAATCCACTGATAACAATTTTACTAGAAGTATATAAGCTAATTGTAATTTCATTTGTCTTTGCAAAAAATTTTATATATTGATTATTACTTTCAAGTTCAAAATTAGAATAATTTTTCATTATAAATTTTTCTTCTTCTTTATTAATTTTTTTTGAAAATGTATTCATTAATGTGTATATTATACTTAAATTATGTCATTGAATATAAAAGGTATAGGAACTGATATATCTAAAGTTAATAGGTTTAGTAAATATGATGTTATTTGTAGATTTCTTACAGAGTATGAACTTGAAATTTATAGATCATATAATAATGAAAAAAGAATGGAATATGCTGCATCAAGATGATCTGCAAAAGAATCATTTGTTAAAGCTTCAGGAAAAAAAAGTATTAGCTTCAAGGATATAGAAATAAGAAATGATAAACAAGGAAAGCCTTATTTTGTATTTAATAAAAATAGCGAATTTACTAATATTTTTTTAAGTATTTCACATGAACGAGAATATGTAGTTACATTTGTAATTTTGACATTATAGTTATATAATTTAATAGTGAAATTAATTAATATGCTTATAGATATGATAGTTTGAATACCAAGAATATTTTTCTTGTTATTCTATACATCATGAAACTTCTTTTGAGGATCAAGAAGAGAAAGAAAGTGAGTTATAAAGAACAATAACCTGCAAGATGACAACCATCATCCTTTTAGTAAAAGATGAGAATACGCTGTTACTAAATCTAAAATGTTGTCTTTTTCATTAGGTATCAAGTTAGTTGTGAGAGGAGAAGATAATTTACCTAAAGGTTCAGCAGTGTTAACTCCTAACCATGTTAGTTACGCTGATTCTATGACTCTTATGCAAGCTTTAGGACCTGACCGAGAAACTTCAGCTGTTGCAAAAATAGAGTTAGAGAAATCTGTATTAAGAGGTTATTTTGATGCTTTAGAAGCTTTCTACATAGATAGAGAAAATTTTAGGCAAGCTATTGCTGCGTTGATTGGAGCAGGAAAGTGAGCAAAAAATAATAATAGATATATGGTTATTTTTCCTGAAGGAAAGAGAAGTGGTGATTCAAATAAAATAGATGATTTTAATGATGGGGCTTATTCTATTAGTAAGAAACTTTTAATGCCAATAGTTCCTGTTACTATAATTGGAACAGAACAGGTATTTAGAAAAGCATTTTTACCTGGAAAAAGAGTTGTCCAAATCATATTTGATAAACCAATAAAAACAAAGGATATAAGACACAAGGATTCAGTAACTATTTCTAATGAAGTAAGGGAACAGATCAAACTAAATATTGATAAATATTCCAAATAATCCAGTTTTATTAAAATAAAAGGAGATAATAAAATATGAATATACTAAGTATAATAGAAAAAAAATCTAATAATCAGGAGCTTACAAAAGAAGAAATTTATTTTTGAGTAAATGGATATACTAAGCAAGAAATTCCGGATTACCAAATTGCTGCTCTATTGATGGCAATTAAAATAAATGGTATGACTGATGATGAAACATATTATTTAACTAAGTCATATGTTGACTCAGGAAGTACGATTGAATTTGATGATGTATTTGTTGTTGACAAACATTCTACTGGAGGAATTGGTGATAAAACAAGTATAATTCTTGCACCACTTATGGCGTCATTAGGAATAAATGTTGGTAAACTTTCTGGAAGAGGGTTAGGATTTACAGGAGGAACTATAGATAAACTGGAATCCATTAAAGGTTTTTCTACTTCTTTGACACAAGAAGAATTTGTTAGAAATGTTACTGAAAAAGGTATTTCTATAATTGGTCAAATAGACACTTTAGCGCCAGCAGATAAATATATATATGCACTAAGAGATTCTACTGTAACATCAAATTCATTACCTTTAATATGCGCTTCTATATTATCTAAAAAGTTTGCTGTTTCTGCAGACTTAATTATGATTGATATTAAATGTGGAACAGGCGCATTTATGAAGGATCTTAAATCAGCTGAAAGGTTAGCTAAACTAATGATAAGAATAGCTAAAAAATTTGACAGAAAATTATCTTGCATAATAACTGATATGAGTGCACCTTTAGGTCAACAAATT
>JABSQC010000047.1 GCA_013214845.1 Mycoplasmataceae bacterium | reverse complement strand
GTTGCTACAGAAAATTGAATTGATACAGATAATTTAATAGTTTTTGTAAATGAAGATACTTTGTTTAATATATTAAAAGAAAATTACTACAATAAGGATACAACTGGTACTGGAATTAATCAAGAATGAGATGAGAGAACTTACAATACAAGTAGTACAAATTCTTTTACTACTATTTCTGGATCTTCAACTCCAAGTGAGTCAGTAGTTAATTACAAATATTTTGTTTCACTTGACAAATTTGTAGACAGAGACTACTTGAAAGAGAATAAGATTAATAACTACACTCAACTATTTAAATTTTTTAGTGACAACATTGAAATTGACACTTTTTCTAATTCTTTATTTTCAAATGGAATTGCATTTAGAGGTTCCACTACAAATGGATTTATACCTAGTACAGATAGTAGCCATGAAACTGACTTACTTAAAGATGATATAGTTACAGCTAATGATTATGTTAAAAAGAATGATAACTTTAAATATGCCAATGACTTTATACTTAATTCAAAAAATTCCGTTAACATATTTGGTATTTTCATATTGATAATAGGAATTGTAGTAATTGGATTTTTAATATCGCGTTCATTTAGAAATGATGTCACTTGAATGGGAAATCTAAAAGCATTGGGCTATTCTCAATCAACCATCTCTCTTCTTCTAGTTACAAAGATTATCATTTATCTTTTACTAGGTTTTGTATTTACAGTAATACTATCACCAATAATGAACATACTTTGAATAAACATTTCTACACTCACAATAACTCTTCCTTCATTTTATGTTACGTTACAGTCATTTGTTTTTACAATTTTATTTCCTTTCTTAATATTTATATCTTTTGCCTTTTTAATTTCAAGATTCTTCTTTATTTCAAAGGATACTCTTTCTTTAGTTAAAGATGAAGTTCTTGCAAAACCAAATAAATTGATAAAAAAATTAGATAGTGTTGACAATGTTTCTTTTTCTAAGTCATACTCAGTAAAAAATTCAATTAGAAATGCATCAAAGTCTGCTGCCATACTAATATCATCAATATCTATATGTGTCTTTATATTGCTTAGTTTTTCTGTCAGTGATGCATTAGAAAAAACTGTTGGTAACATAAGTGATAGTTATGTAATGGAGGATCTTTCACTAATTAAGACTTCTTCAAGTACTAAAAAGAACTCAGTTATGACAAATGAAGAATTTCAAGAGGGCATTGACAATGGAACTATAACTGATTATACTTTTGGATTAAATGAATCATCAGTTTCTAAGTTATTGACAGAAGCAGAAGCCGCAACTACAGCAGGAACAGTTAATTATTCTTGTAATGAATTATATGGCACTATGTATAAATATGTAAAAGACGCTCCCATATCTAATACTTATATTTCAAATCAGACTTTAACTTACTTAAATGAAGTAATTAATGCTTATCCAGAAAATCTTAATAATTGTAATACTAAAGTAGATGGCCTTAACTCTAGAAAATCAAAAAATGTATTGAATAACTTTTTAAACTTCATAAGAGTTAACTTTGATGATTCTAATATTCACTACTTAGATTATTATTTAAAACAATATCCATCTTCTTTAGGTATATCTTTGGGAACTAATGTAGTTGACAAAGAGAACCAAGTAAGTAGCTATAATATAACAAGAACAAATCTTATAGGAGATGATAGAACAACAATTTCTTGAATTACATTTGTAGAAGAATTTAAAGATTTATCTAAAATGTATAAATTAACAGATGAAGAAAATAATGAACTTTCTGAGCTTGATGATTCCAATAAGGATGGAAGGATAACATTTTTTGTTAATGACGGGCATAAAGTTGACAATGTTAGTACATCTGATATTTTAAATTTTAAAAGTAATCAATATTGCGAATATGTTGAATGAATTGTTCCTTTAAACTTCTATAATTCTAATTTAAGCTCAACTCTAACTAATGATGAAAGAACAGTTAAACTATATTATGGAGGAACTGTTGATATACCTTTTAGTACTTCTCTATACTTACCTTATGCTGATCCAGATTGAACAGATGTTCTTAAAAATTCAATTACAACTGATAAGTCAATTGCAGATAATAATGTATTTATTGAATCTGAACTTCCAACGAGTTTAAATTTTGCATATTTTACAGAAACAAACTCAAATGATGATTCTACTAATGAATATTCATTAGAAGAAAGTATTGATTTTTTTACTTCTGAATCAAGCATCAATAAGATTAGTACAAAAATAAATGAAAAATACGGAGTCACATTATCTGATAAGAAATTAACTGATTCCATCAACAAAATATTATCTAGAGTAATTAACGAATTAGGAGCTTCATCAATAAACCTGGGAAACCCTTTATCTAAATCATTTACCTTAGATTTCTCAAATTTTGAAAATACTGATTTAGATAATCTAACAAGTGATTATTACAACGATACAATGACTCTCTTTCAACTGTTTGATAACCCTAAAGTGACTATTGATGGAATAATTCCAACTGATAGAAATTTACAATTTTTAGGAAACCAATATCTACTTGAGAATATTGAATACATTGATTCATTACTAGGAGCAAACAATTTATATTTTTCTGGAGTAACATTAAATATTTCTGACATATATATAGACCTGTCAACCCCAAGTATTGAACCAATACAAATTGCTATATATCCTTTATCAATTATGACCACACTAATTGCAATATCACTTATATTTATTTTGATAAATGAAATTATTAAAGATAATAAAAATAACACAAATGTATTAAAAACAATGGGTCATTCTAGTACTAAGACAACACTTATTACCTATATGTTTTACCCTATTATTTTATTGTTAGGATTTTTTATAGCTATTCCCGTAGTTATAGGGATAGGTTCATTTATCACTAGTTCAATAGCACCTGCAATGGATATTGCTGCAATAATAATAACTCCTTCATTAATTCAATTTTTATATACATTCATTATTATTCTTGGTGTAACATTAATTACTTATCTAATTTCGCAGCTTATGACTTCTAACTTAAGACCACAATTATCTACATACAGAAATTAATCTAGCATTTTTTTGCTAGACTATTTCTTTTTTTGTGTCATTAATTTTCTATTAATAATATAATTAAATAGAGATAAAGGAGATAAAATGGAAAAAATTAAAAACATAGTCGCAAGACAAATATTTGACTCACGTGGATTTCCAACTGTAGA
This sequence comes from Mycoplasmataceae bacterium, assembly GCA_013214845.1. Lineage (GTDB taxonomy): Bacteria > Bacillota_I > Bacilli_A > Mycoplasmatales > Hepatoplasmataceae > DT-50. Next base: position 2,521 of record JABSQC010000047.1, on the reverse strand, counting down.
AGTTGAAGTTCACACAGAATCAGGGCATGTAGGTATAGCTGCTGTACCTTCTGGTGCTTCTACTGGTTCAAATGAAGCTGTTGAACTTAGAGATGGTGGTAAAGACTACAACGGTAAAGGTGTAAGTAAAGCTGTTAAAGCTGTTAATACAAAAATTGCATCTGCTCTTAAAGGAATGGATGTTACTGCTCAAACTGAATTAGATGAAAAAATGATCAGTTTAGACGGAACTAAAAACAAAGGAAAATTTGGAGCTAATGCCATTCTAGGTGTTTCACTTGCTGCATCTAAAGCTGCTGCTGCATCAAAAGGTATGTATTTATGAGAATACTATCAAGAACTTTCAAACACAGATAAACCAGGTTTACCTGTAACAATGATGAATGTTATTAACGGTGGTAAACATGCTGATAACACTGTTGATTTTCAAGAATACATGATTTATCCTTTAGGTGCTAAATCAATGGTTGAAAACTTAAAAATTGCTTCAGAAACTTTCCACGCACTACAATCAATTCTTCATGATGAAGGAAAAAATACTGCTAAAGGGGATGAAGGTGGATTTGCACCAGATTTAGAAAAAAATACAGACCCTCTTGATAAAATAGTTGAAGCTATTACAAAAGCGGGATACACTCCTGGTAAAGAAGTTTCAATAGCAATTGACCCAGCTTCTTCAGAATTTTATGATGAAGCTAAAAAAACATATAAATTATATGATGCTGGTGAAGTTGATGCAGATGGAATGATTAAGTATTATGAAAACATAATTTCTAAATACCCTGTAGTTTCAATTGAAGACCCACTTGCTGAATATGATTGAGATGGATACAAAAAAATGACTGACATGTACGGAGACAAAATCCAAATTGTTGGTGACGATAACTATGTAACTAACCCTGAAATACTAGCAAAAGGTATTGAACAAGGAACAACTAATTCTATTCTAATTAAGTTAAACCAAATTGGTACACTTACTGAAACAATTAAAGCAATACAAATGGCACAAGATGCTGGATGAACTGCAGTTGTTTCTCACAGATCTGGTGAAACAGAAGATACAACAATAGCTGACTTTGTTGTAGGATTAAATACTGGTCAAATAAAAACAGGATCAATGTCTAGATCTGAAAGAATTGCTAAATACAATAGATTACTTAAAATTGAAATTGAACTTGCAGAAAAAGGGTTCAAAAAAACATTCCCTGGTAAGAAAGCGATTAAGCAACTATAATATATTTTTACAAAAAGGATTAATTCCTTTTTTTAATTAATAGGACTTTTAAAGTATTTACAATATATTTACTATTATGCTATTACTATGAGTTAAAATTTAATTAAGGAGAATTATAAATGAGTAAAAAAATCGCTATTTTAACCTCTGGTGGAGACTCTCAAGGAATGAATGCGGCTGTTGTAGCTGCAGTTAAATCTTCTTGAGCTAAAGGTCACAAACCATATTTAGTTTATGAAGGTTATAAGGGTCTGATTGAGAATAAAATTGTTGAAGCAAAACCTGAATTGATAAATGGAATGATATCAAGAGGCGGAACATTCTTGGGATCAGCAAGACTACCTGAATTTGCTGAATTAAAAGTTAGACAAAAAGCAGTCAAGGTACTAGAAAAAATTGGTATTGATTCACTAATAGTAATTGGTGGAGATGGCTCTTATATGGGGGCAGCTAAGCTTGCAGAGATGGGAATTAATACAGTAGGATTGCCAGGAACTATTGATAACGACATAGCATCTACTGATTGAACTATAGGATTTGACACTTCTCTTGGAGTAGTTGTAGATTCTATAGATAAAATTAGGGACACTTCTGAATCACACAGAAGAGCTATGGTAATTGAAGTTATGGGTAGATACTGTGGTGATCTTGCTATATATGGAGCTCTTTCTACTGGTGCTGAAATACTATCAGTTCCTGAATCTAAATTATCTGAAGAACAAATAATTAAAAAAGTAAATGAATTAAAAGATTCTAAAAGATCATTAATGATAGTTGTTACTGAACACATGTATGATGTAAACAAACTAGCTAAGAAGATTCAAGAAAAAACGGGTGTTGAGTCAAGAGCTCATGTTCTAGGTTACACACAACGTGGAGGAATTCCTACTCCTAAAGATAGAATATTAGCATCTCTTTTAGCAGAGGAAGCTGTAAATAGAATTGAAAAAAATGAAAAAGGAATTTGCCTAGGAATGATAGGCGAAGAAATAAAATCATTTGATATATTAGAAGCTGTCAAAATGAAGAACCCAGACAGAACAGATTTAATTAAAAGGGTAAGGAAGTTAATATAATATGATAAAAAAAGCAGAATTATTTGAAAAAAAGACTAAGTTAATTGCTACTATTGGACCTAGGTCAGAATCAATAGAAGTAATGAGAGAACTTATTAAAAGTGGTGTAAATGTTATTAGACTTAACATGTCACACGGAGACTTTAAAGAACAAGAAGACAGAATTAAAACTGTTAGAAAACTTGAAAAAGAATTAAACATGAAGATATCA
>JABSQC010000046.1 GCA_013214845.1 Mycoplasmataceae bacterium | reverse complement strand
ATCATAATTAACTAATATTATAGCACCACAGAATATTTCTTTATAATATTGTTAAAATAAAAACTATTGTTTCTACTTAAAAACTTTTATTTAATTACTTGTTTTTAAAATACTAAAAAATACCTTAGAAAGGTGTTAATTAATAGTTAATATATTTTATTTAGTATCTAAAGAATTAAATAATAATTATTTTATTGCTACTGCATTTGTAACAAAGTCTTCTTTTGTAATTTTATGTACTTTTCTAAGATTTGAGTTAATCCTTTCGTCATCAGAATCATATGAACCTCACTCATAAATATTTAGAGCATCAGTTGAAGCAACTCCTCCAAAGTTTCATAGTACTATAGTTTCGTAATTTTCTCCTTCTTCATATTCAGAAAAGTTAACTTTAGTAGGTACTTTTATAAACCCTGGGTCAAGAGCTCCATCTGCTGTTTCAGGCATTGTTCCGTATGTAGTTGAATTAAATCCTCATAGATAAAGATCTCCGGATTCAGTTATTGCACCTGTATGGTTAGGGTTATCATTGTTTGCAACAATTATTTTGTCATCTTGGTCAGGAGAAGCGGACAAACCAGTTTCTCCATCTTGGTCTATATCTACCATTGTAGGTTCTCATACGTTTCTATTATTATTTAGACCAGCTTGGTAACCGTTATTTCAACCATAAGTATAAAGATAATTATTTGTATCAATTAAGAAGCTGTTCAAATCTGTAACTTGAGCCATTTTTACCTTATCATCATCGATTATTGTATTACAATTTATGTCAATTCTGTACATTTTTTCATCTGGCTGAGATCCTGAAGCACAACCTCTACCTGCTGCACCTCTATTATCCATGCTGCCTATAGTATAAATATAACCTTCATCATTTATAACTTGAAGAGCTGCTGAGTAAGCTGAAATTGTAAAATCAACTATTTTTGCACTATGAGTTGTGTCAAAACTAAGAAATGGATCTTTTAAATCTATTTTTAATCTAGGTGAAGTTGGTTGTGTAGTTACATCTACTGATGGTATAAGTGCTGAGTAACCTCATATATATAAGTACCCATCATCACCTAAAGCAGCAATAACTGTTTTATTAGTATTTACTATCTGGACTTCTTCATATTTAACGACTGCAGTGTCAGTAATTTCATATACTATTTTAGTTAAGTTATTGATGTAATCACTTTCAGCTTTCTGATAATCAAAAACTTTATTCGTATTTTTTCCTCAACCATACAGTTCACCACTGCTTGAAAGAACAACTCCACCATAATTTGTTTTTGAAGAAGCAAACATGTCTACATCTTTAACTTTGTCTCCTTCTGTTTTTGTAGGAACTTTTATATCAATTATGTTGTTGGAACTATCTTTATATAAGATACCATCAACATCACGTGCTACAACTTCAGCATCAGATCCATCATCTTGTAAATAAGAATTATCTAAATTAACAAAAATAGGACTTATGTAGTTATTTTCGTCTGATGCTAACTTACTTGTTGAATAGTAATATTCAGGTGTGTTGTAGTTAGGTAAAAGCGCAGAAGAACCTCACATATATAGATAATCTTCTTGACTAATTGCAAATACTCCAGCATTATTAGTTGAACTAGTTGAATTTATGTGACTAATTTTTTTAACTTTGTCTCCTTCAGTTATAGTAGATACTTCACCATTATCTCTTATATTATTTTCATTAAGATCGTCATATGAGCCATCTAGGTTAACAAAAGTTGGGTTTGCAACATAATCATCTTCAGTTCCTAATCCCAGTTCACCATTTAGATTTCAACCTCATGTATATAAATAACCTTCACTAGTTATTGCATAATATGATTCAAGTTTTTGGTTGCTATTTGAAATAACTCCTACTTAAATAAAAGGATCGCTACCAATTGTATCTACATCAATAGTCTCAATTCCTGAACCACTTTCATCTAAAACTGATTCATCAACTGCATTATTTAATTCATCTACATACAAAACAGAAAATGCAACAGTTACCGAGTTAACTACCAAGAAAGAAACAGTTTATATAGAAAGTGTTTTTTTATCTAAAGTTCTTCAGAACAATTTTAATCTAATTAATAACTTATTCATATGTACATTTATTGTACTCTTGTACAATTTCGGCTATTGAAAATATTTTATAAAAAAATAAAATACAATTATATGATTTTAAATTTATCCTAAATAAATTGCTGGTGTTTGAAAATCAGATAAAGATAATTTGTGAACTTTTCTAATTTCATCATAATCGCTCATATCATCACCAGGAACAAATCCACCATAATAGTAAATATTTAAATAGTTAGTTGAAGTTATTCCACCATTATTTCAGTAACTTGCATCTATGTACTTTTCTCCATCTTCGTATCCCTCTAAATTAACTTTCTGCGGGGTCTTATTAGAACCTTGTATGAATGCATAATCTGTAGTATCAGGTAAAGCTCCACTAGTATCATGGTCAGAACCTCACATGTAAAGATCTCCCTTTTTATCTATAGCAAGTGTGTGGTTAGCATTTGAATTATCTGCAAGAACAACTTTGTCACCTTCTGTTTTTGTATTATTTTCATAAGAACCACTCTGTTGAATACCATCACCATTAATGTCATTAAACGAGCCATCTATATTAACAAATGTAGGGACAGATAAATTCTCTGCATTAACTTGTCCTGTTTGTCCAGATACACCTCTTCCATACATATATAGATAATCATCATCAGTTATAAAGTAACTTGTGTGATCTGTAATACCTGAAGCTTTTACTTTATCATCATCAGGTATATTATTACAATTAATGTCTTGTCTATAAAATCTTAAATTTTCCGCTTCTGTAGTATTATCACAACCTCTTCCTGAATAGTAGTCATGAGCACTATCACCAAGTGTATATAAATATCCATCTTCAGTTATTAACTGAATTGATGAAAAGTGTGGAGAATAGGCATAACTAACTATTTTAGAACTATGTGATGTGTCGAGACTCATATTAGAATCAGAAAGATCTATTTTTGTTCTTTGTGTATCACCAGATTTTGTTGGAATTAGTGTTGCACTACCTCACATGTATAGATACCCATCTTTCCCCAATGCAGTAATAGTACTTTGTGAACCATAAGTGTGTATACTTGCTTCAACATATTTAACATCTTCAGTAACAGATGAACCATAATTTATTTCACTTAAACTATTTATTGTATCATTTTTTGATTTGTCTCAGTCAAGGGTTTTGCTAACATTTTTTCCTCAACCATATAACTTTCCACTTTCAGAAAGAATGACACCACTATAGTTAGTATAAGTATATGCTTGTATGTCTACATCTTTCACTTTGTCGCCTTCAGTTTTTGTAGGTGTTTTTACATTTACAATATTATTACTTCCATCTCTATATAAAAGACCGTCCATATCACGTGCCGGTTGCTCAACATATGCTCCACCTGGTTCTTCTAAATAAGATTTATCTAAGTTTACAAAAACAGGGCTTAAATAATAATCCATAGATTTAGAATCTTTAGTGTTGGAATACTTGTATTCAGATGTGTTCTTCTCTGGTAATAAGTTAGAATCTCCTCACATATATAGATAACCTTCTTGACTAATTGCAAATACAGATGCTGTATTTATTTCATTACTCATAGTTCAAACTTTGTTAACATGATTAACTTGCTGAACTTTATCTCCCTCAGTTATAGTATCGAACTCATTAATATCTTGTATTCCATTTGCATTCTTGTCATCAAATGAACCATCAATATTAACAAAAGTTGGATAAGGTACGTAAGCGTCTGTTGTTCCTAAACCTAATTCACCATGTATGTTTCAACCTCAGGTATACAAATAACCTTCACTAGTTATTGCATAATATGATTCAAGTTGCTCATTACTATTTGAAATAAATCCAACATCAATAAAATTTTCATTTCCTATTATATCCTCACCTATAACACCTATATCAGATGAACCATCATTAACTAATGATTCTGTTGTTGTGTTGTTAAGTTCCTCTAAGTAAGATACTGTAAAAAAAGCAGTAACAGCATTTACTGCTAATAGAGATGTTGTTCAAAGTGCTATTGTCTTTATATCTAAAGATCTTAAGTATATAAGCATTTTGTATTTTATTTTTTTCATCTTATTGTATCAATAATTATAACATTAAAAAAACAAAAATAAATTTTTGTTTGAACTCAGCTTTATACTTTTTTGATTTAGAAAATGATTGTTTGAAAATCTATTTTACTGCAATTGCAGGTGTAATAAATTGATCTACTGTAAATTTGTCTACATTTCTTAAATTATTCAAAACTCTTTCTTCTTCAAAATCGTAATTTCCTCATGTATAGATGCTTAACTTGTCAGTTGATGTGGCACCACCACTATGTCAAAAATTTAAAGTAGTAAATTTCTCCCCTTCTTCGTACTCTTCAAAATTAACTTTTGTGGGCACAATTACATTATTAGCATCGAGCGCTCCATCAGCCGTAGCAGGTAGCATACTATATGAAGCACTATTATTTCCTCATAAATAAAGTTCTCCTGATTCAGTTATTCCTCCATTAAGGTTAGGATTTCCATTATCTGTAACAACCACTTTATCGTTAGAATCTATTATAGAATCTTGATTTATATCTAATAGGTATGGCTGGTTTTCTTGATGACGAGAACCATTACCAATAGCTCCTCCAGTATCGGCACCTCATGAGTAAAGGTATCCATCTTCAGTTATTGCATTAGACATATAATCGGTTGTAGATATGTATTTAACTTTATCATTATCATCATATGAACCATCACAATTAACATCAATTATTACAAATTTATCTCTTTCATTACTAGGTGGATTGCAACCATTACCAGCAGTACCTTTTGAACTACCATTTCCTATAGTATATAAATAACCATCTTCATTAATTAAAAGTAATGCTGCATAATTTCTACTCATGTTAAAACTTTTAACTTTTCCAGAGTGTGTTGTATCATTGCTAACTGTTGAGTCAGTTAGGTCAACTCTAAATCTAGGAGTTTCTTTTGTAGCAGGGTTAGAGTGTTCAAAACTTGGTATTAATGAAGTTTCTCCTCACATATAAAGGTAACCATCATTGCCTAACGCCATAACTATATTTGTGCTACTATTATTTATCACAGATAATTCTTTATATGTTACATCTACATATGGATCACTAGTTGGATAACTAACTTTTGTTAATTGATTATAAACTGTTGATGTACCTGTATTTTGATCTATTATATGACTATAATTTTTTCCTCAACCATATAATTCACCTGCTTTAGATAAAATCATACCTCCATATGAGCTCTTGCTTGTAGCATATATTTCCATATCAGATACTTTATCACCTCTGTTTTTGTAGGTACCTTAACATCAATAATATTATTGCTACTATCTTTATATAAAAGACCTTCTATATCACGTGCAGGTACCAAAACATCGCCTGCATCATCCTGTAAATATGATTTATCTAAATTAACAAAAACAGGACTAATGTAATCAGATGATAAACTTACTTTTTTAGAGCTAGAATATTTATATTCAGTAGTATTTTTTCTGGTAATATTTGAGAATTACCTCACATGTATAAATAATCTTCTTGACTAATAGCAAAAACACCTGCGTCATTTATTTGGTCTCAGTTAATGTGGTAAACTTGCTTAACTTTATCACCATCTGTTATTGTGTCTATTTCACCATTGTCTTTTATACCATTCTCGTTAATATCATCAAATGATCCATCCAAGTTAACAAAAGTCGGATAAAAAACATAAGGGTCCTCTGTGCCCGATCCTAATTCACAATTTAAGTTTCAACCTCATGTATATAAATAACCTTCACTAGTTATTGCATAATATGATTCAAGTTTTTGGTTGCTATTTGAAAT
>JABSQC010000045.1 GCA_013214845.1 Mycoplasmataceae bacterium | reverse complement strand
TTCTTGCCCATCTAAAAAAATACTCTTATTTTTGAATTAACCATTTTTAATATTTTAAAAAAATTTATATATAATTACTTTACATAAAATAGGCCAATAAATGAAATCAAAAGAAAGAAGTACAAACAACTATAAGTATGACAATGTTTATGAAACAAATACAAAAAAGAACAAGATTATTTCAATTAAAAAGGAAGTTGGATTAAAAAGCAGTGATAGTAATTCAAAAGGTATTAACAGTAAAACTAAAACTAAGAAAGACATAAGAAAAAATTTAGAAAATGAACTACTAGAGGTTAACAAAAGAATACTTAACAACAAGAAAATAATTAGCAACTGTCAGGAATGCGCGTTTCTAGTAAGACAAGAATATCAAATTGCAAAGAAAGTTAGAGAAGAATATTTAAGTAAACACGGATTGTGAGAACAAGTTGCCAACACAGATCTATATATTTCAGCTGCTAATAAAAAACAGATTGATATTTATGATAAAAGAATAAAAGAAATTAGATCATTCGCAAATGTAAAGACTTGTAAAGTACATAGAATTAATACATTAGAGAATATGATTGATTTTAAGAAAGTTCTAAGCCTAGAAGCAAAAATTAACAAACTGAAATACCAAAATAAATAGCTAAATAAATAACAAAAAATGAATTAATTCATTTTTTATTTTCAAAATTTCTATTTTCTATCATTTTTCTTTTTATGAGTATCGTTTAATTCTCCGGACATCCTTTTATATTTCTTGTAAACAAATACTGATACAAAAATTAGTATTGCTAATAATATTGCAAAAATTACTGATAAGACTATTATTATTACTGTTCCATCAATCATGCTAAATTAATTATAATTAATATATGAATTTTAAGCAAGATAAATACTTTAAAAATAAACTTAACTTAATAACATTTGTTAATAAGGACAATAAAAAAAGATATATTAAATACAATCCATTTTGAAACTCATGAACTTTTTCTTTAATTACTTCAGCAGGTGCATTTTGTATATGAGCAGTTCTTTTTATATTACTTAATGTTTTGTGGCAAATTGAACTAACTTCATTTACACCAACTCCTCCAGGACATCTTGGTTGATTGCCATCTGACACTATATGATTAGGAGAAGTAATTTTTGCAACAACTGATTATCCTGTATGAATTGGTGCAGGTAAAATATTAGCTTGAATAATTTTTATATTTGGACTTGTAGCTTTAGGACTTGCTTTTTGACAACTATACAATTCTATTACATTTAAAAACAACATAAGAAATTTAATTATTGATGGCTATATTCCAAGCTCATCATATGAAAAAAATGTTATATCAAGTGTTATTGGTATTTTTAACTATGATGATATAGAGGTAGATGAAACGCTTATAGTAGGTTATAAGAAGAACAATGAAGTTATTAAAGGGAACTCTCTTAATATAATAGATAAAAAAAATAAAGATACATTAAAAGGTGCATCTTCTAGTGAATTAGAAACAAAAAGTAAAAAAGATAAGGATTTAGATAAAAAAGAAAATGACAAGTAGAGAAATAACAATAAGTAATATAAAAGATATATTAGCAAAACTAGTATCTTTTGATACAAGATTTATTGACACAGATAAGCAAAATCCACACGGAAAGGAAGTTACAAGAGCATTTGATTATGTCGAAAATTATTTTAATGAAAGAAACATAGAAGTAATTAGATATAAAAATCACGCTGTAGAAGTAGTTTATGGACAAGGAGAAAAAGACTTTGTTATTCCTGTTCATTTAGATATTGTTCCATATGATAAAGAGTTATGAAATACAGACCCACTAGTTCTTAGTGAAAAAGATGGATATTGATATGGTAGAGGGACAATAGATGATAAAGGTGCAGCTGCTATATTAATGGAAATAGTAAGTGAATTGAAAAGACAGGATATAAAACTTAATAGAAGACTTAAAGTTGTTTTTTTAGGAGATGAAGAAACTACATGAGAAGGTGCTGACTATTATATAAAGAATGTTGATAAAATAGCTGAAGATGGATTTGTTCCTGATTCCGACTTTCCATTAGTAAATGCGGAAAAGGGAGTTATTAACTATTATATAAAAGGAATGCTTCCTGAGACAATGGATCTAAACTATAGTGTCAGAGTTCATTCTTTTAATTTAGGTAATGTTATAAACTCAGTTCCAGGTAAATTAACAGTAGATATATCTTTTATTCAAAATGATTTAACTGATGAAATTAAAAAGATCTTCTTAGATAATGACAGAATAAAAGTAAAAGAAAAAGAAAATGGAATATTTAATATTGAATTAGAAACTGTTTCTGCACATGCTTCAACTCCTCATTTAGGAAAATCTGCGTTTGACAAATTTATTTGCATGTTTGATAGTGTAAAATTTAATAACTCATTTACAAGATTCGTAAATTTATATAAAGAGAACTTTTATGATGATATTTATGGAAAAAAATTATCTATAGATAGTAATGATGATTATATGGGTCCAACAACTATAAATGTTGGAATGGCAAGATACGATGAGACAAACTTTTCTTTTGATGTAGATATAAGACAAACAAAAACTATTACTTCTGATGAGATAAACAAATTACTAGATGATAAATTTAATATGTATGAAACTAGCTTTAATTTAAGACATGAGCTTTTATTTACGCCATTAGAAAGTAATTTAGTAAAAACATTACTAAACTCTTATGAAAAGGTAACAAGTGATAGAAATGCCAAGCCATTTGCAATAGGAGGAGGAACATATGCAAGATTGTTTCCAAACACCGTTGCATTTGGTCCGTCTTTTAGTAATGTAAGGAAAGTGAATAATTCAAATATGCATGGTAATAATGAAAATATTTCAATATCATCTGTAATAGATTGTTATGCAATATATTTAGACTCTATTATTTCAATAAAATAGATAGAGATACTTACGGATTGCTTATTTTATAACTAAATATTTAGTGTTGTACTAATTATGATATCATTAACTTATATTTATGAATATAGGGAGAAATTAAATTGAACACACTAAAAATTTTTTGAAAAAGACACAAAATACTTTTCACTTTTATGTCTTTACTTTCTGTTGCATCAATTGCAGCAGTAGTAGTAGTACCTACACTTTATTTTACTAGTAATGATGATAATGATAATGTTGTTGAGGAATTATCAGAAGAGGATTTACTAGGATATTGATCAGCAGAATTGCCTACTATTACTGATACAACAGGTATTGGTAAAATTACTGATGCTGGCCTTGTTTTAAATTCATGAGCAGAAAATGATCCAGGAAATGCTAATTCAGGTCTTACTAACTATGTATTGTATAATAGTTCCTATTATAATGCTGGTGATCTTGACAATATAAACTATCAAGACAAAATACAAGATCCTAACGCCACATATTATGCAATAGATGAAGTTGGATTTCTATACTTATGAGACAATGGTCCTGATGGTACTTATGGAACAGAACAGCCAGATAAACCTTTTGACTTAAATCAAGATGGTATTTATGATCAATACGACACTGTTAAAAAAGCAGGTGGTGCAATGGGAACTATGTGAGCAATTAGCTCAAGTAACATTCTTTACATGTGAGGTAACAATCAATATGGTCAACTAGGTAATGGTATTGACACTAGATATACCTTAGTTCCTCACCCAGTTGATTTAAACGGTGATAGACAAATTAATGAAAGTGACTTTGTTCAAGATTTTGAAATTGACTCATATACATCAATGGCTTTATCATCTGAAGGTTACATATATACTTGAGGTTCAGATGCTAATGGAGCAACAGGACATGATAATTACAAAATAGATGGTGTAGTAGTAGATAATAAAGAACGTATGTTTTACCTTTCTCCTCAAATAGTAGACCTAGATGGTGATGGTGTAACATTCTCAAATAATTCTAATGGAGATGCAGATGATAAAGTTAAATCATTTGGTCAAGATTCTGCATTTACTCCTTACCTTTCATATTCTAAAATTACATACCGTGACCCCCATGCTATTGATCCAACAAAAAGAGTAAATAAGGATATTGACAAGTTTGCAACTACTATGTGAGCAATTTCAGAAGATGGGTATGCATACACATGAGGTTCTAATGAAGTAGGACAAGCTGGAGTTTCTGCTTTATATACTCCTGTAGAAGCATCAGGTCAAGATAGAGCTACTCCTGAATCCAAAAATATAAGTTCATATTATAATGAACCACAAAAATTAGCTCTAGGTGTGTATGCAGATGAATATCCTGCCCCTAATTCTCAATTGAAAATACAAGATATGGGAATATCAGATGGAGTTGGTTATGCATTAGATGAAGAAGGTTCTGTTTGATTATGAGGAAGTAGTAGATTTGATATAACTACATTATGACAAGCACCCGAAAATTGAACTAGTAGTATGTATGATCTTGGTGATAAAGGCACAAACCTTATGGCTGACTTTAGATACACAAATGTGATGCCTAATAGTCAAGATGCTAGTTATTATGAATATGGTACAGCTCTTATACCTTATACAGATCCATCGGATCAATACACAATTTATAATGATATTTCTATAAGAAATGCATATGATAGTCCTGATCAAATAAAAGCTTATACTGCTACACCCTTTAAACTAGATAAAGAATTATTTAATGAAGGACAATTCACTTCAGGTTATACAGATAATGAGTTTATTGAAGTAGGTATGGGTGATTACTCTAATACTGCTTATTTAATTAATAATCACGGTGATATGTATATGTGGGGTTCTTTCCATAACGGTGAAGCAGGTCGTTATGAATTCGAAAGATTTACAGGTTGAGATCCTGCAGATTATCATAATCCGTTGTTTGATCCTTCAACTGAGCATCATGTAGCAACTAATTCTGATGAATTTCAATTTGGAAATTTATACGGACTAGAAAAAGTACACTTTAGAGATCGTGGAGATTCTACTGAATTAACTAAAGAAATAGCTAGTGTTGACACAGGAAGTACTACATCAGTTGCTATAGATAAAGATGGATACATGTACACATTTGGACGTGGTCATCAAGGTGGTAATTTTACATCAGGTGAAAAAAGAGATGCTGTAAACTTTGATGCAATGCTTGGTGGTACTCCTAATGTTGATGGAAATGGAGACCAGGTTTGAAGTAATAAAATTTTCTATGATGACATACAATTAACTATTACTAAAAATCATGAACTGTTTGAAAGTAGTTCTGCTAATATGACTGGATTAAATCTAACTCATTATGACTTTGACAGTTTTAAAAATGGCGGTTGAATAATAGGCTAAGCTAATAATATATTTTAATAAGACTTAAATAATGAATAATAAACAATATAATTTATTCCCAAAGGAATATACACAAAATTGAATAAAAAATAATAATCCACTATCTGGATTTATTTTTACAAAAAAAATAAAGGGTTTTATTCCATCTAAAGAAGGTTTTTTAAATGACTTGTTCTATGTAGACACAAAAAATTGATTATTTAAAAATAACCTCTCCCTCGAGAAAAATTAACCTTGTTCAAAACTGGAATCAAAACCTAAACAAACAAAAATTACCATGCTCCATCAATTCTAATGCATCTGAAAACAGTCCTATACTCTCTCCTGACGAAAAAACATTATACTTTAACAGATATAATTATTTGAAAAAATTCAGCAAAATAAATAATACAAATTTCTTAAAACATATTTTTTCGCAAATATTACAGTCAAACTAATGAACGATCCCTCTAATTAAAAGATCATACCATTATAATTTACTACATAAATGTGTCCTGATATACGACCACTCCAGCTGAACGACCGCTATTTTTGGCCCCTTTTGGGCGGTTGCTATTTTAAAACTATATAGTATATGTAACTGACTGATTTCGTGACC
>JABSQC010000044.1 GCA_013214845.1 Mycoplasmataceae bacterium | reverse complement strand
TATATACAGGTAAAGCACCTAAAAAACCTAATAAAAAAGTTGTTAAAGGAGGAAGTAAGTAATGGGACAAAAAACTAGACCTGATGGATTTAGAGTTGGTATAAACAAAAATTGAGACTCAAGATGAATGCCTGCTCATTCATCTGAAAGAAAAGACTATCTTGTAATAGACCAAAATATTAGAAAATATTTCTCAAAATATGAAAGATCAATGTTCATTACTTCATTGGTAATTGAATTATCTCCTTCTAAGGCTAACCTAACTGTTACTACTGCAAGAAGAGGAGCAGTTTTAGGTAAAGATAATGAAACAATTAAAAAAATAACAAGAGACTTACAAAGAATAGTTGGTAGAAAAACATCAGTAAATATTGATGTAGTAAATGAAAAAAATCCTGATTCATCTGCAAAACTACTAGCTGTAGAAATAGCTCAAAATATTGAAAGAAGGGTTTCATTCAGAATGGCTCAAAAATGAGCAATTAGAAAAGCTATGAGAGTAGACAACGTTAAGGGAATTAAAACTCAAGTAATTGGACGTCTTAACGGTGTAGACATGGCTAGAAAAGAAGGTTATACTCAAGGGAGAGTTCCTCTACAAACTATTAGATCAGATATTGATTACGCAGTTGAAGAGGCACATACAACATTTGGAGTTATTGGAGTAAAGGTTTGAATTTACAAAGGTGAAATCCTTTCCACAAAAGACAAAAAAGATATTGTTAAGGGGGATAAATAATGTTACAACCTAAAAGATTAAAATGAAGAAAACCCTTCCAAAGATCTTTTGAAGGACCTGCAACTAGAGGTACTAAACTAGAGTTCGGTTCATTTGGATTAGTTGCATTGGATGGTAATTATGTAACTGCTAGACAAATAGAAGCTACACGTATTGCTATTACTAGATACATGAAACGTAATGGACAAGTTTGAATTAGAATATTTCCCGACTTGCCAATTACAAAAAAACCATTAGAAGTTAGGCAAGGTAAAGGTAAAGGGTCAATAGATCATTATGTTGCAGTTGTTAAAAAAGGTAGAATAATGTTTGAAGTTGATGGTGTTTCTGAGGAAATTGCTAGAGAAGCTCTAAGACTTGGAATGCACAAATTACCAATGAGATGCAAAATAATTTCTAAGGAGGCTGAATAATATGTTAGATATGAAAGAGTTACGTTCTAAATCTACTAAAGAATTAGAAGAAATAGTACAAAATTTAAAAGAACAATTGTTTGTCTTAAGGTTTGAAAAAGCTACTGGTCAAGCAACAGATACTCATAAATTTAGTGAAATTAGAAAAGACATAGCAAGAGCTTATACTGCAATAAATATTGTGGAAGATAAGAATTTAGATAAGAAGTCAAAGCCTTCTAAATCTAAAGAAGATACAAAAAAACAAGATGTTAAAGTAGAAACAAAACTAGAAAAAGAAGTTGTTAAACAAGAAGCATCAGATAAAAAAGTAAATAAAGAAGAGATTGTTAAAAATGATTCAAAAAAAGAATCACATGAAAATAAATCTGAAATAAAAAAAGAGGAAACTACAGGAGAAGATAAATAAACATGGAAAGACATAATGCAAAACAAGTTTATCAAGGATATGTAGTTTCTGATAAACAAGACAAAACAATAGTTGTTAGAGTTGACACTTACAGAATGCACCCATTGTATGGAAAGAGAGTTAAATACTCTAAGAAACTACAAGCTCATGATGAAAATAATGAAGCTACAATGAATGACATTGTTAGGATAATGCAAACAAAGCCATTATCTAAAAATAAAAATTTTAGACTGATTGAAGTTGTTGAAAAAAGAAACTAAGGTTAATAAATAAGGAGAGAATAAGATGGTACAAACAGAATCAAGACTAGTTGTTGCCGACAACACTGGTGCTAAAGAAATATTAGTAATCAGATGTTTAGGTGGATCTCACAGAAGATATGCTTATACTGGAGATGTAATTGTTGCTACTGTTAAAAAAGCTGCTCCACATGGTTCTATTAAAAAGGGTCAAGTGGTTAAAGCTGTAGTAGTTAGAACAAAGCATCAAATGAAAAGAAAGACTGGTAATCATATAAGATTTGACGAAAATGCTGCAGTAATAATTAAAGAAGATGGAACTCCAAAAGGAACAAGAATATTTGGACCAGTAGCTAGAGAGCTACGTGATAAAGGTTACATGAAGATTGTTTCATTGGCTCCAGAGGTATTATAGGAGAAATTATGAAGATTAAAAAAGGTGATAGAGTAGTTGTTATATCAGGAAAAGATAAAGGAAAAGAAGGTGTTGTTACAAAAGCATTCCCTTCAATAAATAAAGTGGAAGTTGATGGTGTAAATGTTAGAAAAGTACACTACAAACCAACTCAGGCTAATCCTGAAGGTGGAATTCAAGATGTTGAAAAACCAATTGATATATCAAATGTAATGCTACTAGATGGAAAGAAAGACTCTAAAGTTGCAACAAGAGTAGGTTACAAATTTGATGAGTCAACTGGTAAAAAATATCGTTATTCTAAAAAAACAGGAACTAAACTTTCTTAAGGAGAATTAAAATGATAAAAAATTCAGAGATATATAACAAATACGAAAACGAAATAAAAAATAATTTAAAAGTTAAATTTAATCATTCATCTATAATGCAGTCAGCAAAAATCGAAAAAGTTGTAATAAACATAGGTTTAGGAAAGAGAGCAATTGCTGATAAAAATATTATTAATGAAGCGGTTTCTGATATTGAAAAAATAACAGGACAAAAACCAATTATTACTAAAGCAAAGAAATCAATAGCTGGTTTCAAATTAAGAGAAGGAATGCCTATTGGAGTTAAAGTAACTCTAAGAGGTCAATACATGTATGACTTCTTAGAAAAGTTAATCAATGTTTCAATTCCTCGTATAAGGGATTTCCGTGGTTTATCAAACAAGTCATTTGACAAATCAGGTAATTATACATTTGGGATAAAAGAATTAATTGTTTTTCCTGAAATAGAATTTGACAAAGTTAAGTTCATGAAAGGTTGTGACATAACTATTGTCACATCAACAAACGACAATGAAGAGGCAAAAGAGTTGCTATACCAAATAGGTATGCCTCTTAAAAAATAGGAGAAAGAATGGCAAGAAAAGCACTAGTAGAAAAAGCAAAAAAAGAACCAAAATTTAAAGTCAGAAAATACAATCGTTGTAGCCAATGTGGAAGACCACATGCTTACATGCGTAAATATGGAATATGCCGTATTTGTTTTAGAGAATTAGCACACAAAGGACAATTACCAGGAGTGAAAAAATCTTCTTGATAGTGAAAGATTTTTAAAGGAGGAATAAATTATGACAAACGATCCAATAGCAGATATGTTAACAAGAATTAGAAATGCTAACGAAAGAAAGCATGCACGTGTAGAAATACCTGCTTCTAAAGTAAAAATAAGAATTGCAGAAATTCTAAAAAATGAAGGATACATATCAGATTATAAAATTGAAAAGTTAGACAAAGTTAAATCTAATATAGTAATAACATTAAAATATAAATCTAAGAGCAAAGTAATAACAGGAATAAAAAGAATATCAAAACCAGGTTTAAGAGTATATGTAGAATGCGAAAACCTTCCTATTGTTCTTAATGGATATGGTATTGCAATAATATCAACATCTAAAGGGATAATAACAAATATGGAAGCTAAGGAATTAAACGTGGGTGGTGAAATACTAGCCCATGTTTGATAGGGAGATATTATGAGTCGTATAGGAAAAAGAATAATTGCACTACCTGAAGGTGTTAGTGCTAATATGAATGGAAATACTATTACTGTCACAGGTAAATTAGGAACTCTTAGTTTAGATAAAAACCCAGTTATTAAAGTTAATATATTAGAAAATCAAATTACTGTAGAAAATACAAATACTGAAAAAAGAAATAATAAAAAATCTTCATCACTTCACGGTACAACAAATGCAAATATATCTAATTTAGTTACAGGAGTATCTAAAGGATATAAAAAAGAAATGAAAATTATAGGTGTTGGTTACAAAACTAAACTAGTTGGAAATGCCTTGGAATTATCACTTGGATTTTCTCACCCTGTAAAATTCGAAATTCCTGAAGGTATTAAAATAGAAGTTAAAAAACCAACTGAATTCTCAGTATCTGGAATTGATAAAGTGCTAGTTGGTAATACAGCTGCAAAAATAAGAGACTTTAAAAAACCAGAACCATACGGTGGAAAAGGTATTAGATATACTGATGAAAAGGTTCTAAGAAAAGCAGGAAAACAAGCTCAATAGTTTAAGAGGTAGAATATGAATATAAATAAAGAAAAAAGAATTCAAAAACAAAAAAGACATTATAGAATTAAAAAAGTTGCATTAGGTACTGCAGAAAGACCAAGAATGTCTGTCTACAAATCTAATAAGAATTTTTATGTTCAAATAATTGATGATGACAAAGGTGTTACTTTGTTAGGAATGTCATCAAAATCTCTAAAGTTGAAAAATGGAACAAACATTGAGTCTGCTAAAAAACTAGGTGCTGAATTAGCTAAAAAAGCTAAAGAAAAAAATATTAATGAAGTCGTTTTTGATCGTGGTGGAAACCTTTATCATGGCTCAGTTAAAGCTCTTGCTGATTCTGCTAGAGAGCAAGGACTTAAATTTTAGGAGAGAAGTATGTTATTAGAAGAAAACAAAACAGCTATTGAAAATAGTGAAACAAAAGAAAATGAAATAAAAAATAACTCTTCTCAAGTAGAAGAAAAAAAAGACAATACAAAAGCTAAAAGTAAAGAAGTTTTAGTTAATGATTCAATAGTTAAATTTGAAGATCCATTTGTTGCTGAACAAAGATTTAAAAGAAAATCTATGGACGGAATGGAAGAAAAAATCATTCAAATACGTCGTGTTATTAAAGTTACTAAAGGTGGACGTCAATTTAGATTTAGTGCTCTAGTAGTAGTTGGAAATAAAAAAGGACAAGTTGGTTTTGGTACTGCTAAAGCTAAAGAAGTTCCTGAAGCTATTAAAAAAGCAATTGCTGATGCTAAGAAAAATTTAGTTCAAGTTAGAATTGATAGAAGTTCTGATACAGTTTATCATGAATGAACAGGATCATCAGGTGCAGCAAAAGTTAAATTAATGCCTGCTGGAAAAGGTAAGGGGTTAGTTGTTTCAGATACAGTTCGTGCAGTTGTTGAACTTGCTGGTTTCCAAAACATGTACTCAAAAGTTGTATCTAAATCTAACAATAAATATAATGTTATTGCTGCAACAATTGATGCATTAACATCAATTAAATCTGGTGAATATTATGATTATCTTAAGAGTGATAAAAAATCAGATCCAAAATTTGATAGAACTCCTAACTTAAGAGCTCAACAAATTAAAAATCAATCTAGAAGACCTTTCAAAAAAAGACCTTATAATGGTAAAAATAACAAAAATAATAGATTTAATTCTAATTCACAAAGAAATACTAATGGAGCATCAAACACTAAGTAGTGAGGTAAGAAAATGAAATTAAATGAGTTAAAATATACTGAAGGTTCAAGAAAAGATAAAAAAAGAGTCGGAAGAGGAATTGGTTCTAAGACTGGTAAAACTGCCGGTAGAGGAGAAAATGGTCAAAAATCAAGATCTGGTGGTAGCGTAAGAATTGGTTTTGAAGGTGGTCAAACTCCTATATATAGAAGACTTCCTAAAAGAGGTTTCACTCCTTATAATCAAAAAAATGTAGCAGAAATTACAATTGACAGACTTAATAAAATTGATAATAATGTTATTGATGCAAATTATCTAGTTGAAAAAAGAATTTTAAAAGGAAAGTTTGATGAGTTAAAAGTAATTGGTAATTCTAAAGCAAATAAAGCATTTACTATTACTGCAGACAAATTTTCTGCTGGTGCTAAGAAATCAATAGAAGAAGCTGGTGGTAAGGCAATACTATCTTCAAGCAAATCAGTTGAAAGTAAATAGTATT
>JABSQC010000043.1 GCA_013214845.1 Mycoplasmataceae bacterium | reverse complement strand
CAACTATCTTTTAATTCAAAATAGCATGCGCTTAAAAATACCATTTGGCATCGCACAGATTGGAAAGGCATTTAGAAATGAAATTGTTGCAAGAAACTTCATTTTTAGAACAAGAGAATTTGAACAGATGGAAATTGAATTTTTTGTAAATCCTAAAGATTCTGATTTTTGATTTGATTCATTTGAAAGCAAATATGTTAACTTCTTATCTTTACTCGGTATTAAAGGTAAATCATTTAAAGTAGTTGATATTGCTAAGGATGAGTTAGCTCATTACTCAGACAAAACAATTGATTTTCTATATGAATTTCCTTTTGGTTGAGAAGAGTTACTTGGTATAGCAAATAGAACTAACTTTGACTTAAAATCACATGAGAAAGGTAGCGGTCAGAAAATGGAGTATATTGATCCCCACACTAGAGAGAGGTACATACCACATGTTATAGAGCCATCAGTTGGTGTTGAAAGATTAATGCTTGCAGTTTTTTGTGAATCATACGAAGTAGAACCATTAGAAGATAATGATTCTAGAGTTGTAATGAATTTACCATTTGAAATAGCTCCATATCAAATTGCAGTACTACCTCTAACAAATAAGTTAGATGAAAAGGCTAATGAAGTTGTTTCAGATCTACTTAAGGATACTAACTTTAGAATTACTTACGATAAATCTGGTTCAATTGGAAAAAGATATAGAAGGCAAGATTCTATTGGTACTAATTTTTGTATAACTGTTGACTTCCAGACATTGGAAGATGAAACTGTAACTATTAGAGACAGAGATACAATGGAGCAAAAGAGAATAAATGTTAACGACATATCAAATCTATTAAGAAAGTAATTATGGCAGAAACAAATCAGCAAAAAGTAGATATAGAAGAAATAGTTAAAGAACTAGATCTTATTAATGACCTTAAAATTCAAATAAGAAGAATTTTATTTGATGTTAAGAAAAAAACAACATCTATGGAAAAAAAGATTAATTTAAATTTAATTTTAAACAATAGAGTTGAATCTGATTTCTTAAATGTAAAAGCAGGTGTAAATGAGATAAAAGATTTAACAAAATTTGAACAATCAAGCTGACATGAAATTTACAATATTGATATGTCTAATGTTGTTAATTATGCTAAAAGCATAATATATAAAAAATATGATAATGAAAAAGGTTATCAACAAGAGATGTCACTCACAAGAAATGCTGAATTGGTAGAAAAAAGACCCGAATTAGCGTCTGTTGAACTATTAGAGAAATATATAAATGAAAATATAAATCTAGAAATAAGAGATGTAAAAGACACAAATGGAGGAAAGACTGATTTTATCCTAAGCAATTTATCTTCATTAGATAATTTCTTAGAATCATCACTTGAAAATCAAAATACTTTGCTTAAAAAATTTGATGCACTACTTAAGATATTTTATAATGATTTTTCAAAAATAAATGAGGTTTCTTTTACGCTTCTTGAATTTATTGAAGATAAATTGAATTACATAAAAAGTTTAGAAAATACTAAATGAGATTTTATAGAAGATAAATTAAATTCAATAAAAAAGGATATAAAGTTTGAAATAAATTCGGCTAATAATGAAATCTCAGATATATCATTTGATTACAAAAATGACATAAAGAACCTTATGAGCATGAATAAAAATGACTATAACAATGTAAAAAAAGAGAGTATTTCATTTGATGGAACACTTATGGATGTTCTCAAACAACGTCTTGTTATTGAAGAAATGAGGAAGAAAGTTGAAATAATAATCTTATCTGCATCTAAGCTTTTTACATCTTTATTAAGCGCGGTTTCTGCTAACTTCATTCAAAGATACAAATTTAGAAATTCATTTTATAAATTAAGTAGACCTGTTAGTGATTTAAGAGTGGCAACAATATCTAATGCTATAAAATTGGAGGAAGATATTCCGCAATTTATATACTCTAAAGATAAATTTATTTCTCAATGAAAGACTTCTGATGATCTTATTTGTGAACTAAGAGATGTAATTAAAAATGATTTAGTTGTATACATAGATAAAATGAATAAAATAAATGATAATTTGATTAAAGGTTTAGAAGGTCTATAAAATGAGTAGTACTAATAAAGAAACGATAACATCTAATTTATCAAAAGTAAAAATATTACATAATGAAGCTCTTGAATTTTTAAGAGCTAATGTTAGAAATTTAGTGGAAGGTAATAGTGATGTCCACAAGATTATTTCTAACAATGATAAAAATGTTTCTGAGATGTTTGAAAAGACACAGTCATCAACAATATACTTATTAAATGAAAACAGAAACTATGAGACATTTTTAAATCCTGGAGCATCAGAAATATATCAAAGGATAAGAAGGAACTCAATTAAAAAACACAATTTTGATTTGTCAGTTGAATTCAAGAATAATCCTATTATTAATAATTTTGTTAAAGAAAAGGGTTATGAAGATATAGAAGAAATGATTAAAAAGGAATATGTTGAAAAAATATCTGATATTTTTAATTACGACGTTAAGTTTGTAATGAAGCAATCTGAAGTTTTACTTAATGAGTTGAATAAGTTTACTGGTGTATTTAATAGAATATATAACATTAATTCATTAGCTTTAGATATTTTTAGACATAGCATGTTCGAAACATTATCTTCTTATGATAATGTTTTAAACTTAATGCTTGATTCAAATGAAAGAATATTTAATTTTAAATTTAGAATATCTAGTGGAGATATTGTTAGTGATGAACAATATTATGTAGAAAGAGAATGATTACTTAAGCAGACAGCAAGTATAGAGTCAGCAATAGATGTTTCTAACAAAAGAAAAATGCATTGAATGGAAGAGTTCAAATATATTGAAGGTTTATCAAAAGCAGATAATAATAATAATGAAAAATCTTTAATAACAGACTTTAGTAAGGTAAATGAACTAATCATAGAAACTAATAAAGAAATGTCTCAAAATAGAGGACAAATGAGAGTTATGATGAGAGAGTTCTTAGACTTTTGTGATTTATTAATAAAAGAATTTAGAATATCAAGTAATTCTGTTAAGTCATTTAAAAGGAGCAAGACTGTTATTCTTAGTAAGCTGGACTCTTTAATAAAAAGAGATGTTACTGCTGTTGCAATAACTAATGAAGTTTATGGAAAAATTAAAGGAATTATTGACTTTTCAAATGAGTCTTACAAGAACATTAATGAAATGCTAAATGATGAGTTAATAAAAAATCTAAACAAAGCAATTAAGTATGATGATGAAATCGAGTCTAAATTGAAAAAACTTTTAGTTTTGATAAAGAAAAATTCAATCTAATATGTTATAAATATGTTGATATATTTATAAATAAATACCATTCATTTTGATTTTATCTATAAGTAAATCACAATATATAAACTAATTTATTTTGGAGGTGAAATATGGTTTTTGCAAACAATGCATCTGAATTGTTATGAATGAGCAGCACGGAATCTATAATTGCTTTTTTATTCATACTATTATCATCAATTGCAATGATTTTTATTATTGTTAAGAAGGGACTTAACAAAGGAACTGTTGCTGCAATTGGTATAGGAATAATAGGTGTTGTTATTTTCTTTAGCATTTGAGCATCAGAGGGCAAAATGGTAGATGGTATATACATATCATCTAGTATGACAGATTACAATGGAGATATCTTTGAAATAACCTTTGATATTAATAACAATATAGAATCTGTAGTTCAAATGTCATTAGGAGCAGACGGTAATTATTCTATTATCGCTGATACAGCATTAGGACAAGATGTAATTTTTCAAGTTGATGAAACAGTTAAACTTAATTTTAAAGGAATTAATGCAATAACTGGTGACCCTTACATAGGATTTGTAAAAGACGGAGATTATATATATGGAAGCACTTGATCTTCAGAAGCCTTACTATGATTTGACTTAATACCTACTATTTTTCTTAATTTAATTCAATTAACAGTAGTTCCATTAGTTTTTATAACTGCTATATGAATTGTTTCAGTAAAATCTAAGGAATCAAACATGTCAAGCAAATCATTTGCTAAATCTGTAGGTTGACTATCTCTTGTGGAGATGATAGGTATACTTGTAGGTTTCCTTATGATACCACTTATTAAAATTGCTTTGGATCCATCACTATTTGGTGGAGATGCAACTAGAACAATTGACTCATTTGATTCAGTTTGGGGAATTTTTCTTGGTTGATTCCCGGATAATTGAGACAGTTTATTAGTAGGAACTGCTGCAACAATTTCTTTACTGTTAATAGGACTTACTATTGGTGCTGCATTAAGAAAACTAGATTCTTCAGGAAATGAGATAGCTTCTGATGCAACAAAATTTGTTGATTTATTTCATAAATTATTTACACAAATAGTTAAATGAGTTTTATACCTATTACCATTTGTTATTTTCTCTAAACTGCCAGCATTGTCATTTGGTAACGCAGCTTCATCTTGATCATACTTAGGTATGTTAATAGGAATCGTTTTCTTAGGAATGTTAATTATGTTTACAATACACTTTGTAGTTATTACATTACAAGCAGGTCCAGGATTTTCAAAAGAATGATTCAAAGGAATTAAAGGAACTGCATTAACTGCTATATTTACTAGATCAAGTATTGCAGCACTTCCTCAAAATCAAAAGAATTTAATTGATGCGGGTGTGTCAGTAGATGTTGCTTCTACTGTACCTACATTAAATACCTCAATGGGGCTTTCAACTTGTGCTGGAATGTACCCGACTGTAATATCATTATTTGCATTATTCCAATCAAACCCAAATCCTAGTTGAATTGACTTTGTACTTATATTTGTAGTTATATTCTTAACATCATTTGGTGTTGCTGGTGTACCTGGCGCATTTGAAGCTACTTCAATAACTACTTTATCAATACTAGGTCTGGGAACTACTTCAGGAATCATTCTTACTGTTCAAGTTCTAGAGCCTATACTTGATCCGTTTAGAACTGTAACAAATATTACTGGTGGTAATATGGCTACAGTAATAATGGATAAATCCTACAAAAGAAAAAAATTGAAAGATTCATCAGGTGATCCTGGAGAAGGAGGGGATGATTTGGAATTTAAACATGTAAATCCTTCTTCTATTAACCCAGGTGAATTTGAACTAAACCATGTTATTGAAGAAGATGTCAAAGGAAAAGAAATTGCTTCTAGCAAGAAAGATGTTAAATTAGTAATAGATTCCGATGATATTAAAGTTAAACCAAAAAAACTCATTAAAAGGAAAAAAATTAAAAAATAATTTAATCAAACAAAGTTAGAAATCAATATGTATAATATAAAACTTATATTTTATAAATTGCTTCTAACTTTTATTTATAATTAATATGATATGAACACTGGTACTATAATATTATTTGCTGCTTTTGGTGGAATAGTTTTAATAATGATAGCAATAGCTATTACAGGAACTAAAAAAGATAAGACAAAAAGAGCGGTAGAAGTACACAACAGAAATGAGAAAAGCGAAAAAGCTAATAGCCAACTAGATGAACTTTGAAATGAGCTTAATGACATTATTAAATGAACAATAGAAAACTCTAATAAATCAAAGAAATCATTACCTAATGCATTATCTCTTTCAGATGTGAACAAACAATCTAAAAAGAAAATTAGCGTCCTTATTGACAGTGATAAAGTAAGAGATATATATGAAGTAGATAACTACAAAAGTTTTGTTAAACCAATTTTAGTTAAGCTAAATAAAACAAGACCATCCTCATGGGAAAAGGAGGCCTTCTTTGAATGCAACTATATAATTTCTAAAAATGAAATTATTAATAAGTTTAAAGATAAAGATGGCGATACTGAAAATAACAGTGATTCAATAGATAAAGAAAAAACAAAATTAACAAAAAATAAAGATAATAACTTACCTAAAAAAGATAATAATATAAATACTTCTAAAAGTACTAAATTGAAAAATACTTCTCCTAAGAAAAAAGGATAAATAATGAAAAGTAATATAAAAATGACAACTACTAATAAATTAACCATGCATAGAGTTTTTATTATTTTATTTGTAGTTGCATATAT
>JABSQC010000042.1 GCA_013214845.1 Mycoplasmataceae bacterium | reverse complement strand
CCTTTGGCTCGAAATGCAAGAAACCGAAATCGGCGATACCGGCCGTAAAGTGATCGAGCAGACCTGCATGGTGTTCGGTCAGATGAATGAGCCACCTGGATCTCGACTACGCGTGGCACTCTCCGCGCTGACCATGGCGGAATACTTCCGTGATGTTAACAAGCAAGACGTATTGTTATTTGTTGATAACATATTCCGTTTCTCTCAAGCTGGTTCTGAGGTATCTGCACTTCTAGGTAGAATGCCATCTGCTGTTGGTTACCAACCAACTCTAGCTACTGAAATGGGAGCTCTACAAGAAAGAATTACTTCAACTAGAAAAGGTTCTATTACGTCTGTACAAGCTGTTTATGTTCCTGCTGATGACTTAACAGATCCGGCGCCTGCTACAACATTTACTCACTTGGATGCAAAAATAGTTCTTTCAAGACCTATATCAGCATTAGGTATTTACCCAGCTGTTGATCCACTAGAATCATCTTCTAGAATGCTAGATGCTTCTGTTGTTGGTCAAGATCATTATGATGTTGCTTCTGAAGTTCAAAATATACTACAAAGATATACAGAATTGCAAGATATTATTGCAATCTTAGGTATAGATGAACTATCAGATGAAGATAAACAATTAGTTAATAGAGCAAGAAGAGTAAGAAACTTCTTATCTCAACCTTTCTTTGTTGCAGAAACATTTACTGGTAAAAAAGGTCAATATGTAACACTTAAAGAGACAATTAGTTCATTTAAAGAAATCATTAATGGTTCTTATGATGATGTTCCAGAGATGGAATTTATGTCAATAGGAAACTCTGATTCTCTTAAAAAATATGTTAAAAAAAGTAAGTAAAATTAATTATGACTAGAAATAAAATAAAACTAAAAATAGTAACACCAGAAAAAATATTCTACGAAGATTATGTAGATGTTTTTACTATTAAAACTATTGAAGGTTTTATAGGTCTTATGAAAGGCCACATCCCCTTTATCTCTTTAATTAAACCATGTACATTTACTTTAAACTATGATGAAGGAACTAGAAAAGAAAAAGTAGTTGTTTCAAGAGGAGTGATTTACACTGATGGATCAATGATTCAAGTTATTACAAATGATATAGTAATGCTTGGAAAAGATTCTCTTAAAAAAGCAAGAAAAGAATTGGAAAACTTGAAGCAAGAATTGAAAAAAGCTGAAGAGCAAAGTGCTCAATACATGTCTATAGACAGTAGAATACAAGACAAAATTAAAGAAATAAATATTATGGAGAAATAAGTATGTCCTATTTCTCTTTAGTCGCACCATGAGCAGTAATACTAATATACTTTTTGTCATTTGCTTTTGTTGCATTTGCAATGCAAGCATTAGACTTTTCAAAAATAATAAAACCCGAAAATAACACAATGGGTATTATAATATTTTTAGTGTTTAGTATTGCTATTGCATTTTTAGTTGGAAGTTTTATAACTATGATTATAGGAGCTTCAACTGCAGCAGTCAATGGGGGCATTTACGTATAAAATGGCAGTTTTTAGTAGAAGTAAAAATTATGGGAGTAAATATTCTCAGCTAAAACATGCAGAAGAACTTGCTGAAAAAGTTTTAGTTAAATATAAAGAGTTTGATAACTATACAAACGAAGATTTTAAAAACAAAACAAATCAACTTATTGATTTGTTAAAAAATGGAAAAACTTTGGAGGATATAATCCTTGAAGCTTATTCATTAGTAACACAAGTAATTAAAAGAGTTACTACTTTTGAAATGCATAAAGTTCAAATTATGGCAGGTGTTGTAATTAATCACGGTGACATAGCTGAACTTAAAACTGGTGAAGGTAAAACTCTTTCAGCTACTCTTCCTGCATACTTAAATGCTCTTAGTGGTAAGGGTGTTCTTGTTGTAACTGTAAATGAATATCTTGCTAGACGTGATGCTAGTGAAATGAGTGAAATCTATTCAATTCTTGGTTTAGAAACAGGAGTTGTATTAAAGGATCAGTCACCATTAGAAAAAAAAGAACAGTACCTAAAAGATATAACTTATATTACTAATGCTGAGCTAGGGTTTGATTATCTAAGAGATAACATGGTAAAAAAAATGTCTCATAAAACTCAAAGGGGCATGCATTTTGCAATTATAGATGAAGCAGATTCAATATTAATTGATGAGGCCAGAACTCCATTAATTATTTCAGGAAAAAATACTGATCCAAATCATTTAATAGACAGAGCAGATGCTCTTGTTAAAACTTTTGAAAAAGACGATTATGACTATGACAAGGAGTCAAAATTAATATCTTTAAATACATCAGGGGCAAAAAAAGTTGAAGACTTTTTTAAAGTAAACAATTTATATAATGCAGAAAATTCAGAATTAGTACATAGAGTTCAAAATGCATTACATGCTAACTTTGTTTTATCTAAAGATGTTGACTACGCAATTAATAAAGAATCAAAAGTAGAGATAATTGATACATTTACAGGACGTATTTTACAAGGTAGGTCTTATTCAAATGGATTACATCAAGCTGTTGAATCTAAGGAAAAAGCTAAAAGAACTGAGGAAACTATTGTTCATTCTACTATCACATACCAAAACCTATTTAGGTTATTTTCTAAATTATCTGGAATGACTGGTACAGCTGAAACAGAAGAAGAAGAATTTTTAAAAGTATTTAATATGAAGGTTTTAGCAATACCAACAAACCTACCTATAATTAGATCGGATTTGCCAGATAGTTACTTTGGAACAAAAAGGGAAAAATGAAAATCAATTATTAAACACATAAAGGAAATTCATGAAACTGGTCAACCATTACTTGTAGGAACAAGATCTGTTGAAGATTCAGAATTTCTTTATAAAAAATTGTTAGAAAATGGACTTCACCCAGAAATATTAAATGCTAAAAACAATGACAGAGAAGCTGAGATAGTACAAAAAGCTGGTCAAAAAAATTCTATTACAATTTCAACAAATATGGCTGGTCGTGGTACCGACATTAAATTAGGAGAAGGAGTAATTGACTTAGGTGGTCTTTATGTATTGGGTACTGAAAGACATGAATCTAGACGTATAGATAATCAGTTAAGAGGTAGAGCAGGTAGACAAGGAGATCCGGGTATTTCTAAGTTCTATGTTTCCCTACAAGATGAAATAATGATTAGAACAGGTCTTGGTGGTAAACAAAAATCATTTGAAAAATTTGGTGTTGAAGGCGTATCTTCAAAAACATTAACAAAAGCCATTACTTCATCTCAAAAAAGAATTGAAGGTATGAATTTTGATTCAAGAAAGAATTTAATTGAGTATGATGATGTCATTAATCAACAGAGAGAAATTATATATAAGCAAAGAGATTTATTTATGCTTACAGAGGATGCAACTTCTATTGCTAAACTAATAATTAAGAGAGTAGCAAAAGAACTTCTTCAACTTCCTGTATTTAAAGATAAAAATGGAGACATTGTTTATGAAAAAATTTCTAATACAATTTCGAGAGCATTCTTTCAGAATAATCAATGATGCGAATTGAGTGAAATTAGCTCTCTTGAAGCAGATGACATAGTAGATATGCTTGAAGCTTCTTTATCAAAAAGATTTGACGAAATATATGCAGATATTGAAATTGATAAACTTAGTGACTTTTTAAGAAAGGTTTACTTAGATATTATTGATGCTAATTGACAGAAGCACATTGACCAAATAGAAAAACTAAAATCTGGTGTTAAGTTTAGACAATACGCTCAACAAAATCCTCTTCAAACATATATAAAGGAAGCTAACTTACTTTTTGATTCTTTAAAAGAAAGAATTAATCACAATATATTAAAAATAGTAATGAATACAAATGTAAACAGAGCTTCTAGCAAAAGAATTTCTGACTAAAATCACATTAGTGTTTTTTTATTTATCATTTAGTATCATATTAATATGAATAGGTTTAGCTTAAATAATGATAAGTTACCAAAAGGAGATCAACCTAAGGCAATTAAAGAATCGGTTGAATCAATAAATCTTGGTAACAAAGGACACATCTTATTAGGTGCCACAGGAACTGGTAAAACTTTTACTGTTGCTAATATAATTGAGCAAACGAATAAGCAAACGTTGATAATTGCCCCTAACAAAACTTTAGCAGGACAATTATATGCAGAATTAAAAGAACTTTTTCCAAATAATAGGGTAGAGTATTTTATCTCAAACTTCGATTATTATAGGCCTGAAGCATATGTGGTTTCTTCTGACACATATTTAGAAAAAACATCTAAAATAAATTGAGATATTGAGATGATGAGAATTAATGCAGTTAGCTCACTTCTGACTAGAGATGACACTATAGTTGTTTCATCTGTTGCATCTATATTTTCACTAAGAGATCCAAAAGTATATGAAAATGCTTTTTTTGAAATTGAAGCAGGAGATAAAATCAAGAGAAAAGACCTTCTTTATAAATTATCTTCTGTTGGTTTTAAGCGTAATAATATCGAAATTGAAAGAGGAAATATGAGAGTCAATGGAGATATCGTCGATATTTTTACAGCAGAAGATAAAGCTAAGTTTATAAGAGTATCTTTTTTTGACGATGAAATAGAATTTATTAAGGAACTAAACGCTGACACAAATAAAGTTTTAAGAACTTTAGAGCGATATACTATTTTTCCTGTGGATTCAAATATTACAGATTCCGAAATTATAAAAGAAGCAATTCCTAAAATTAAAGAAGAACTTAAAGAAACTGTTAAAAAATTTGAAGATGAAGGAAAGATATTAGAAGCACAAAGATTAGAGAATAGAACTAAACTAGATATAGAACAATTACAAGAATATGGTTTTTGTTCAGGAATTGAAAATTATTCAATGTACTTAGATGGAAGAAAAAAAGGAGAGACACCATTCTGTATAATGGATTACTTTAATGATGACTTCTTACTTGTTGTTGATGAGTCTCATATAACAATACCGCAGATAAGCGGCATGTATAAAGGAGACAGGTCAAGGAAAGAAAACTTAGTTAAGTACGGATTTAGACTGCCTACAGCTCTTGATAATAGACCATTAAATTTTGATGAATTTGTTGAAAAAACTAATCAAACTCTTTATGTTAGTGCTACTCCAGGAGACTATGAATTAGAAAAAAAATATAGTATTTCTAGATTAATAAATAGACCAACAGGACTTGTTGACCCTCTAGTTACTGTTGTAGACAACATCGATAGAATTGATAAAGTTTACAATGAAATACAGAAACAAATAGAAAATGGAGAAAGAACACTTATAACAACTTTGACTATAAAAATGTCTATAGAGTTATCTAAATTTCTTAAAACAAAAGGTGTAAAAGTTGCCTACATAAATTCCGAACTAAAAACACTTGAAAGAGATGAGGTTATTAGAAGATTAAGAATAGGTATATATGATGTAGTGGTAGGAATTAATTTGCTTAGAGAAGGTCTAGATATTCCTGAAGTTAGTTTAGTTATGATCTTAGATGCAGATAAAAGTGGATTTTTAAGAAATTATCGGTCACTTGTTCAAACCATTGGTAGAGCTTCAAGAAACAACAAGGGAAGAGTAATTATGTTTGCTGATGAAGTTACAAAAAGCATGAAAGATGCAATGGATGAAACTTCTAATAGAAGAGAAATACAAATAGAATACAATAAGAAAAATAATATTACACCTGTTACAATTGTTAAAGAAATTCCACCAAAAATAATTGAACTAAATCTAGATCTAGATCCTAAGAAAAAGAAAACTATTAGTAAGATGTCTCAATCTGAATTGAAGGAAAAGATAAGAGAATTAACAATAACAATGAAAAAAGCTTCAGAGGAATTAGATTTTGAGAATGCCATGAAATACAGAGATGCAATAATAGAATTGAAATCAAGATTAAAATAAATTACTAATTTATAATCTAAATATGAAGAAGTTATTTTTTTCAACTTTCTTAAGTATTCTTTCGTTTACACTATTCACACTTTTTTTAACAGAATATTCTTTTGATAAAGAGAGCAACAAATTTAGTGAGTCTTATGAAAATTACAACTTAAAAAGTACAAGTTCATCATATAAAAATAGAAATGTATTTTCTTCTAATTTTGATTCTTCTGATACAAAATATCCTACAAACTCAGATGAAAATAAAGTTGCTATAGAAGTTCTAGGAACTAATTATGATTCTGTTTTTTTACACATATCTTCACTAACATATATATTTTCAGAAGGAATATACTCTTATTCTCTTAATGATTCTAATTATCTTAATTA